>CAYLJQ010000094.1:0-14906 GCA_964383955.1 uncultured Heliomicrobium sp.
AGTTGCCTGGTCGCTGTAATACCCCAACACGTCAATCACCAGTTCTGTCGTCGCGACCGAATAAATCTTGAATTGGCCGCTGTTGGTCAAGCCGACGGTAAAAGGCCCGTTCATCACCTGACCGGATCGGTAATTCGACGAAGCCACAAAGGGCCGCGTCGCGTCTGCCGGAAACAGTGTCAGGAAGCCATTGCTGCCCGGAGCCACGACGGTTGCATTGCCCACAAGGGCGCGAGCCGAAGTGGGAATTGTGACGGCGTCGCAGGTCAGGTGAGCGCCTTGCGTGATTTCCGTCGCCCCCTGGATCGGCGCGCCGGGCAGGTTACAACCAACGGTTGAAGTCGAACGCGTATCCATCAACCGAATCGGTTTCGGCAATGCATGGAAATACAGGCCGCCCTTTCCCGGAGGCGCGTAATAGCCCGTCACGTCCACCACTACATTCGTCGTTGTCGTAACGTAAATCTTGAACGCCCCATCCGATTGGCCCAAGCCTACGGTGAAGACGTTGTTCAGGATTTCATTCGCCGCGAAATTGGAATTGGCCACCAGTGGACGCGTCGTGTCGCTGGGATACAGCGTCAGGAAACCACCACCCGATTCCACCGTCGTGATGTTGCCGGTGATGGCCATCGCGTTTGCGGGAATCGTTTGGCCGCTGCAAGTGCCGCGCGCCACCTGGGTGAAAGAAGTTCCCCCGTTGATGGCGACTCCGGGCAGGTTGCAACCGACTGTGGCTCCGGAGCGTGTGTCCAGCATACGGATTGGCGTGGCCAACGGATAAAACTGCAAGCGTGAAATTGTCAGTGTGTAACTGACCGTTCCCATGCAGCCATTGGAATCCGTTGCTTTGACGACGATCGGGAACGATCCGCTTTGCGTCGGAGTACCGGACAAATCGCCCGCTGCTGACAGCGTGATGCCTGTGGGCAGCGCGCTGGCCGTGCTGAACGTGGTTGTGGCAATGCCACCGGATTGCGTGAATGTTTGGCTAAACGCCACATTGATCGTTCCGGTGTTGGTTGCCGGAGCGGTGATCGTGATCGTTTGGCAATTGATGGTCAGCGTGTAATTCACCGATCCCGTGCAGTTATTGCTGTCGGTTGCGGTGACTGTGATCGGGAAGGTTCCGGTTTGCGACGGAACGCCCGACAACACGCCAGCGGATGTCAGCGTCAATCCATTCGGCAATGTGCTTGCCGTGCTGAATGTGATTGCGCCATTGCCGCCGGTTTGCGTGAAAGTGGCGGTGAACGACGTGCCCAGCGTTCCCGTGTTGGTCGCGGGTGCATTGACCGTGATGACCGGACATCCAATCACCAGCGTGTAATTCACCGTTCCCATACAGCCATTGCTGTCTGTGGCTTTGACCGTGATGGGGTAGGTGCCGGTTTGCGAAGTGGTTCCGGCAAGCGTTCCATTCGTCGCCAGTGTCAGGCCCTTGGGCAGTGTGCTGGTCGTTGTAAACGTGGCCGTCCCAATGCCGCCCGTTTGCGTGAAGGTTTCGCTGAACGGAACTCCCGGAATTCCCGAAGTGTTCGCGGGGGCTGTGACGGTGATGGTTTGGCAATTGATGGTCAGCGTGTAACTCACTGTTCCCATACAGCCATTCGCATCCGTCGCTTTCACCGTAATCGGGAAGCTGCCGGTTTGCGTCGGCGTTCCCGCCAGAACTCCCGCCGTCGAAAGCGTGATGCCGTTGGGCAGCGTGCTTGCGGTGCTGAAGTTCGTTGTGCCAATGCCGCCCGATTGTGTGAAGGTTGCGCTGAACGCAGCGTTTGCCGTTCCGGTGTTCGTCGCGGGAGCCGTGACGGTAATCGTTTGGCAATTGATGGTCAGCGTGTAATTGGCCGAACCCGTGCAGCCATTGCTATCCGTGGCAACCACGGTCAGTGGGAACGTTCCGGTTTGCGTTGGTGTTCCGGCCAGAACTCCTGCCGCTGAAAGCGTAATGCCGTTGGGTAATGCGCTTGCCGTGCTGAAGTTCGTGGTGCCATTGCCGCCCGCTTGCGAAAAGCTTTGGCTGAATGCCGCTCCCGCTGTGCCGGTGTTCGTTGCCGGGGCGGTTACGGTGATGGTCTGACACGTAATGGTCAGCGTGTAATTGGCCGATCCCATACAGTTGTTGCTATCCGTTGCAACCACTGTGATCGGGAAGGTGCCGGTTTGCGTCGGCGTTCCGGCCAGAACGCCCGCCGCAGTAAGCGTGATGCCGTTCGGCAGCGTGCTTGCGGTGGTGAAGTTCGTGGTGCCGATGCCGCCGGATTGCGTGAACGTTGCGCTGAACATCGCTCCCACTGTGCCGGAATTACTTGCCGGAGCCGTGACGGTGATCGTTCCACAACTGATGGTCAGCGTGTAATTGGCCGAACCCGTGCAGCCGTTGCTGTCGGTGGCAACCACCGTGATCGGAAACACGCCCATTTGCGTGGGTGTTCCCGCCAGAACTCCCGCCGTCGAAAGCGTAATGCCGCTCGGCAATGCGCTTGCTGTGCTGAACGTGGTTGCGCCAATGCCCGCCGACTGCGCGAACGTTTCGCTGAACGCCACGTTTACCGATCCCATGCTGGTGGCCGGAGCCGTGACCGTGATGGTTTGGCAACTGATGGCCAGCGTGTAATTCACGGAACCGGTGCAACCATTGCTATCGGTTGCCGTAACTGAAATCGGGAAGCTGCCGGTTTGTGTCGGCGTACCGGCCAAAACTCCCGCCGTCGAAAGCGTGATGCCGTTCGGCAAAGCGCTCGCCGTGGTGAAGTTGGTCGTCCCAATGCCGCCCGATTGCGTGAATGTAGCGCTGAACGCAGCGTTTGCCGTTCCGGTGTTCGTCGCGGGAGCCGTGACGGTAATCGTTTGGCAATTGATGGTCAGCGTGTAGCTGGCCGAACCCGTACAGCCGTTACTGTCGGTCGCTGTCACGGTGATTGGGAAGCTGCCGGTTTGTGTAGGCGTTCCGGCCAGAACTCCCGCCGTCGAAAGCGTGATGCCGTTGGGCAAGGTGCTGGTCGTCGTGAAGTTCGTCGTGCCGATGCCGCCGGATTGCGTGAACGTTGCGGTGAACACGGTTCCCGCCGTTCCCGTGTTGGTCGCCGGGGCCGTGACCGTAATGGTCTGGCAATTGATGGTCAGCGTGTAGCTGGCCGAACCCGTGCAGCCATTGCTGTCGGTTGCTGTCACGGTAATGGGGAATGTGCCGGTTTGTGTCGGCGTTCCAGCCAGAACTCCCGCCGTCGAAAGCGTAATGCCCGTGGGTAAGGCGCTTGCCGTGCTGAACGTGGTAGCTCCCACTCCGCCGGATTGCGAGAAGCTTTCGCTGAATGCCGCGCCCGCGGTTCCCGTGTTCGTCGCCGGAGCCGTAACCGTGATGTTCTGACAGGCAATCAACAACGTGTAATTGGCTGTGCCCATGCATCCGTTGGCGTCCGTTGCTTTGACCACGATGGAGAACGAACCGTTTTGCAGCGGTGTGCCTTCCAACACGCCTGCCGTTGATAGCGTGATGCCGTTGGGCAGTGTGCTGGTAGTGCTGAACGTGGTTGCGCCAATGCCGCCCGATTGGGTGAAGGTTTGACTGAACGACGCATTCACCATACCCGTGTTCGTCACCGGAGCCGTGACGGTGATGGTTTGGCAATTGATCGTCAGCGTGTAATTGGCCGAACCCGTGCAGCCATTGGTATCGGTTGCAATAACTGTGATCGGGAACAGGCCGGTTTGGGTCGGCGTCCCGGAAAGAACTCCCGCTGTGGAAAGCGCAATGCCTGCAGGCAGTGTGCTTGCCGTCGTGAAGTTCGTTGTGCCAATGCCGCTGGACTGGGTGAACGTTGCGCTAAACGCTGCGTTCGCTGTGCCGGTATTTGTCGCCGGAGCCGTGACGGTGATGGTTTGGCAATTGATGGTCAGTGTGTAATTCACCGAACCGGTGCAATTGTTGCTATCCGTTACCGTGACGGTGATCGGGAAGGTTCCGGTTTGCGTCGGCGTTCCTGCCAATTCACCTGCCGACGAAAGCGTGATGCCAGTTGGCAACGAACTTGTCGTGCTGAAGGTCGTGGTTCCTGTTCCACCAGATTGCGAGAAGCTTTGGGTGAACGCCGCTCCTGCTGTGCCGGTGTTCGTTGCCGGAGCCGTGACCGTAATTGTCCCGCAACTGATGGTCAGCGTGTAATTGGCTGACCCTGTGCAACCATTGCTATCAGTTGCCGTCACCGTAATCGGGAACGTGCCGATTTGCGTGGGCGTGCCTGACAACACTCCCGCCGCGGAAAGCGTGACACCGTTGGGCAAGGTGCTGGCAGTCGTGAAATTCGTTGTGCCAATGCCGCCGGATTGCGTGAAGGTCGCGCTGAAATTCGTGCCTGTCGTTCCAGTGTTTGTGGCCGGAGCCGTCACGGTAATCGTCTGGCAATTGATGGTCAGCGTGTAATTGGCTGTGCCCGTGCATCCGTTGCTGTCGGTTGCTGTCACTGTAATCGGGAAGCTGCCGGTTTGCGTCGGCGTGCCTGCCAGAACTCCCGCTGTCGAAAGCGTGATGCCTGTGGGCAAGGTGCTAGCCGTTGTGAAGTTCGTTGTGCCAATGCCGCCGGATTGCGAAAAGCTTTCGCTGAAGGCGGAACCCGCCGTGCCAGTATTGGTCACAGGAGGTGTGACTGTAATGGTCTGGCAATTTATGGTCAGCGAAATGCTCGCGCTTCCCGTGCAACCTCGATTGTCCGTCACGCTAGCCGTGAACGTAAACGTGCCCGTTTGGGTTGGCACGCCTGAAATCGCACCTGAACCAATCAGTGAAAGTCCTGTCGGTAAAGAACCAGAACCCTGCGAAAACGTGTACGGAGCCATGCCGCCGCTGGCGCTCAGGCTTTGGTTGTAACTTGCGCCTGCCGTGCCTGCGGTCAAGGTTGGCGGCGTGATGGTAATCGCCGGACACGTGACAGTCAGCGAATAGGCGCGCTCTCCGGTGCAGGTGTTTTGATCCGTAACGCGAATGGTGAAGTTCGACGTTCCCGGCGTCGTCGGCGTGCCGCTCAATTCGCCGGTTGAGGGGTTCAGCGACAATCCAGCGGGCAACGAACCAGCGCTGACGCTCCAGGTTGTCGTGCCTACGCCGCCTGTTTGGGTGAAGGTCTGGCTGTAGAAGCTGTCGAGTTGTCCATCCGGCAACGTCGCGTTCGACGGATTGACCGTAATCGTCACGCCCGAACAGCACGGCCGGAAATACTGGCCGCGAATCAAATAATTCCCTACGCCGCCAGACGGAGGGCCAAAGGTCACGCCGCCATCCGCAGACCTATACGAACGTCCCTGGGAACTGGTGGTATCCAGCCCTTCGGCTCCGGAACCGCTGGGCGCGGTGATGGAAAAGCCGATGACAAAATCGCCAGAGTTAATGGTCACCGGAGTTGTCAAAGTATAGGTGTTGAATTGATCCGGGGTACCCGCTGTGGTGGCTTGCCCCGTCAGGGAAATGCCACTGATGTTCGTGGAGCCAGTTGGATTCGCCCCCGTTCGCAAGGTCAAGGCAGTGCCGGCGGGAATGTTTTGGGAAGTGTTAAAGCGTAGTTGAATCGCCGTCAACGTTGCCGGATAGATAATGGGCGTTAAACGGTTGACGTAATACCGCAATGCCGTAGTGCCTGCGGACGCTTCAATGCCTCCATCGTCCACTTGCAAGGTGAAATTGGAATTACAGGGTATGAAATTCGTCGTTTGCACATCCGCGCATCCCTGTTTGCTGATGGTGATCGGGCCATAGAGTGCTCCGGCGGGCACGATTGCGGTAATTTGCGTTGGGCTGTCTACCGTGAATGCGGCGGCGGCATCGCCCGAAAATTTCACGACGCTGGCATCGGTGAAATTGGTACCGGTGATGACGATGGGAACGCCGGGCAAGGCCGTCGCCGGGCTGAATCCACTGATCGTCATACACATTGGCGCGTTGACAGAGAAACTGGCCGTTTGCGCGTCGGAACAGTTCGGTTCGCTGATGGTGATGGCTCCGGTGGTCGCGCCCGGCGGCACAATCGCTGTGATTTGCATGTCGCTAACCACAGTGAAATTGCCAATCACATTGTTATTGAACGTCAGACCGCTGACGCCGGTGAATCCGGAACCGGTAATCGTGACGGTGTCGCCAATCTGGCCGCTGGTTGGACTGATGCCACTAACCATTGCACATGCCGAAGCGCCCAGGTCGCAGCCCGTTAAATAATCCGCGCGGATCATGTAATTCCCGTCCGTGTTCAGCGTGAAATTCAAACCGTCTTCGGAACTGTACGAACGGCTTTGCGGTGTAGTGATGTCCAGCGAACTCGTTGCGCCTCCGTTGGGGAAGATGTATCCGACAACAAAATCGCCCGATTGAATCGTGATCGGCTGCGCCAGATCGTAGCGGACAAAGGTGCTGTTGGCGGTGACGATTCGATTGGAGGTTTGGAAACTGGTGTTGTTGATGTCCGTGTCTCCATCCGCATTTACGCCTGCCAACAAAATGAAAGGCGTTCCCGCCTGCAAATACTGTGTGCTGGCGATGCGAATCGAAACACTGCGCAAGGTCGCCGGATAACTTGATGGAGTCAGACGATTGACGATGTATCTTCCCGCGTTGACCTGATCATACGTCCCATCATCCACTTGTAGCGTGGCCAATGTGGAACAGACGACATAGGGTGCCGTTTGCGCGTCCGCACATCCGGCTTTGCTGATGGTGATTGGCCCGTTCGCCGCACCCGCGGGTTGCGTGACGGTAATCTGGTTGTCGTTGTTGACGGTGAACGACGCCGACACATTGTTGCTGAATTTGACCGCTGTCACACTGGTAAAGCCCGTGCCGGTAATCACCACCGAAGTGCCGGTGCTGCCTGCGCCCGGTGCAAAGCTGGTGACGGCGGGACAGCTTGGCCCGGAACTGATGGTGAAATTGGCGTCGGAAACATCAAAGAAGATGTTGCCCACCGCTTCGACTTTGATGCGCGCTGTCGTGACGGTCGAAGCCAGCGCAGGCAAGGTGATGACTTCGCTGCCGTCGTTGGGTGTGCTGGCCGCAAGCACTGTCGAAAACGTCTGGCCGCCATCGGTCGAAAGCGAAATTTTGACGTTCGCACAATTGACGGGCGCTTGGTCCGTGTTGTTGACGCTCCAGGTGATGTTCTGCATCGAGCCTGCCGGAACGCTGACCGCCGTGTTGGGCGAAGTAACCAAAAAAGGACCGGAATTTCCGTCCACATTCAACACAACATGGTCATCGTTGAAAGCGCCGCCGCCCGCGCGGTTGTCGCGCAAGGTGACGCGGAAATTTAGTGTGCGTGTGATGTTCGGCAGAGTTTCTGCCGTATACAGGCTGCTGACAATGCCTGGCGGCACGTTCGCGTTATTCAAAATGTACGTCAGGCTGGGAAACGTCCGCGAAGGATTGGACGAAGGCGAAAAGGGGCGAAAGATCGGGCGTGTTGTCGTCGAAGGATCGCCTGCGTCGGAAAATGTGGCCACATCCGTGGTTTGCCCATACAGCGCGCCGCCCGCGTCAATTTGTTCCCACACATACGACAAGGCCGCCGCGTCATTGACATCGGGATCGCTGCCGGTGGCCGTCAGTGTGAAGGGGGTATTGCGGGGAATCGTGCGATCCGGGCCGCCGCTGACAGTCGGCGGAGTATTGCCGGTTGCCGCCGTCGTTCCGCAGGTGCCGCCTACTCCGGCCAGATAATTGACCATTTGCGCCAGGCTGCCATTGTGGAATCGCAATTCCCGGTTTGGAGCAATCGGCGTAACGCATTGAACGGGATAAGCCAGCATCGTCACACCGCTGCCGGATTCATAAGCTGTGTTCGGCGAGCGGTTCGAGGCGCAAGCCGCGACATCATTGAACGTATGTGTCGCGCCGAATTGGTGACCGGTTTCGTGCATGATTCGACTGGCGCCAAACGCGTACCCCAGTGGAGCAGGCACGCCCGAAACGCCACCGCCTTTATTGGCGCTGCCGCTGCCGTCGCACACCACTCCCAGATACGCCACGCCGCCCGTATCGCCAACCAGCAGCGCGTGTCCCAGGTCGTAATTGGCGATGCCAACCACTGAAGCGAGCGTCGCGCGCACTTCGGTCAACGTAGGTGAAGGATCGGTTGGGTCGCTGAATGGATCAGTGCCTGCGTCGGTGTAAATGATGCTGGTGTTGTTGACCAGCGTGAATCGAACTGACATTTCGCGTTCGTACACGGCGTTCATTTCGTTTAGCCAAACGTTGAAGGAAGCCACCGTGCTGGCGATCGTGCCGCCGCCCAACGCCGGGTCAAGGGTGTATTCCGCCGGCGCAGCCATCGCAATGCGATACGTGCGCAGTGTTCCGCCGATCTTGGCATTGACACCATTCTGGGCCGCGCGTCCCCGCGTGCCTGGAGTGCTGTCTGTCACCCCGCATTCAAATTTGCTGTCCTGCGGCGGGAAGTAGCTGACATAGTTGGTCGTAGTGGTGTGGTCCACCGGATGGACAAAAATGCTGTAATCGTTTCCCAGAATCACACCGTGCAAACCGCGCGAAGTCCAACTGAAACGCGCAGTTGCCGCTGGATCATCAATTCCTTGCGCGACGTAACTTTTAATGTCGGGAAATTTTGCCGCCATCGCCGAGGTAATGATCGGCGAGTCCAATAGCCGGAACCGCTGCGGTTTTCCAAAAGGATCCGGCAGCGTCAACAAGGATGAACTATTCAGCACATTTGCGCCCGACGCTTCCAACGGCGCGTTTGACACCATGCGGGCTATGTCTGTGCGGGATAATTGAAAAAAGTGCTGGGGATTGACGGGTTGCGCTTCCGCCTTGACAGGCTTAAGCGGCGCGGCCAGCGAGGCTGTCAATTTTTTCCAGAATTGTCTGGGCGAAGATTTCGCAGCAACTGTGAACAAGGCTGCCGCGCTTAAAAACAAAACGATGGCCAACAGAATCAAACGGCCACGTTTCATACTCTGGGGGGTTGAATGAAACATTACTATGCTCCGTAACTAGATGGGTGTTTAAGTTCGCATGGGAAACTCAGGAAAAAGACACACTTTCCCCTGATGCTTATCAGCTTGAAATCAGTTGAGGACGGCTTGAATAAAAGGTCTGTGCTACAACTCGAACGCCTACCCTTTACCAGTGAGAGATTTTTACCAGGTGGCCACAGAAATCCCGCAGACGTCCTACCTACTATTGCGGGATTTGCGAACTTTTACTCAATGAATGGGTGTTAGGTCAATACACACTCAAGGTTTGTACCAAAATTTGTCTTCAGGGAATACACCTCAGTCGTGTCTGTTTGGCGGAAAACGTAGGCAGATTTTTGTAGGATTTGTTGGCGGGATGAGAGTGGAATGGTATGTTGCGCGCACACGTCCACTTCATTCGGAGGCATCATCCATGAAAAAGTTTTTGCTTGGGCTGGCAATTGCGCTGATCATTGCCGCAATCGCCTTGTTCGGGTTTGTGCCGGCGTATGTTGGCAAAAGCATGAATCAAACCATCAACCCGCCGCCATATTCAGCATCAGACGCAGCGAAAGAATTGCATAACAAGCTTTTAGTGGCCGATTTGCACGCCGATACCTTGATGTGGAACCGCGACCTGCTGGAAAAGGGAAGTTGGGGCCATGTGGATTTGCCGCGATTGCAGGCGGGCAACGTTGCCGTCCAGGCGTTCACGGTCGTCACCAAAACGCCGCGCAACATGAACATCGAAGCAAACACCGGCGATACGGACAACATTACCTTGCTGGCGTTTGCCGAACGTTGGCCGCTGGCGGCGCTGACAAACCTGACGGAACGCGCGCTATATCAAGCCAGCCGTTTGCACGATGCTTCCGCCAGATCGAACGGCAAGCTGGTCATTCTGAAAACCAAAGACGATGTGGCGAAATTTCTGCAACGCCGCCAAACGGAAAAAGACGTGGTTGCGGGTTTTCTGGGCATCGAAGGCGCGCATGCTTTGTCGGGCGATGTAAACAACCTGGATAAGCTTTTTGACGCGGGCTTTCGCATGATCGGGATGGCACATTTTTTCGACAACGAAATGGCCGGATCGGCTCATGGCGTGGCCAAAACAGGTTTGACCGAAGAAGGCAAAAAGCTGGTCGAACTAATGCAGGAGCGCGGTGTGTTCATTGACCTGGCGCACGCTTCGGCAAAAACGATTGACGATGTGCTGAAGCTATCCCGCCGCCCGGTCATCGTTTCGCATTCCGGGGTCAAAGGAACCTGCGACAACAATCGCAACCTTAGCGACGAACAGTTAAAAGGCATCGCGTTGACCGGCGGCATCGTCGGCATAGGATTTTGGGATACGGCGACTTGCGGCACGGACGCCAAAGCCATCGCCAAAGCCATTCGGTACACGGTGAATCTGATTGGCGCAGACCACGTTGCGCTGGGTTCGGATTATGACGGAGCCATCACCGCGCCATTCGACACAACCGGCGTTGTTCAAATTACAGACGCGCTGTTGCAGGAAGGTTTCAGCGATAGCGACATCAAAAAGATCATGGGCGAAAACGTCATTCGCACGCTGCAATTCTTTTTGCCATAAACAGAAACGATCAAAAACATAACCACAGATGAACACAGATCAACACGGGTAAACACAGATCAGAATTTATCTAACATCTGTGTAAATCGGTGTGTATCCATGTTCATCTGTGGTTACCGAAGCTTGAACTCTGAACGAACGCTGGGCTAGACTCCGCGCCGTTGAAGTCATTCAACGACCGGCATCAATCGAAATTCAATAACTTCGGCAACTCTCCTCGCCACCCCAAGAGCTTGCTTCCTGAACTCAGTTCGGAGGTTCAATAGCCATGCTTACGACGATTTCCCGTCCAGCTGCTCGTCTACGTGTCTTCGTGTGTTTGTTGATTTCACTCGCTCTGGCCATTGGTGGTTATGTCGTTTCGTCTTCGTCAGCGCGCGTTATGATTTCGCCTGATGTCGTCATCAGCCAGGTGTACGGCGCAGGCGGCAACAGCGGCGCAAGCTTTCAAAACGATTTCATTGAATTGTTCAATCGGGGCAATACAACGGTCAATTTAAGCGGCTGGGCAGTTCAATACGCCGGAGCGACCGGCACAACGTGGTCAAAAACCGATTTAAGCGGAATGCTTGCGCCGGGAAAATACCTGTTGATTCAAGAAGCGGGCGGAGCGAACGGTTTGCCGTTACCGGTGCCGGACATCACCGGAACGATTGCATTGGCGGCGACCGCCGGAAAAGTTGTGCTGACCAACACAAACACCTTGATCGCCAGCGGCACAAACTGCCCGGCGGGCGCAACTGTCGTGGATATTCTGGGGTACGGAACGACCGCAAATTGTTTTGAAGGCGCTGCGCCGACCGCAAACCTGAGCGCGACAACGGCTGCCTTGCGCGCTTCGAATGGCTGCACCGAAACCGACAGCAACAATTTGGATTTTACGGTTGCCGCGCCGAACCCGCGCAATTCGTCAACGGCGGCAATTGTTTGCGGAGCGCCGACCAATCCCACAGGCAATGGCGCAGCCAGTCCGAATCCGGTCAATGCCGGAAACCTTGTTTTGCTGACCGTCAACGTCACGCCGGGAACGAACCCGGCCAGCACCGGAATCAACGTCACAGCCAACCTGAGTTCCGTCGGCGGCTCGGCTTCACAAATGTTTTTTGACGATGGATCGAACGGCGATGCGACGGCCAGCGACAACGTCTTTTCGTTTCAAACCTTGGTTCCGGCGATGACTACACCGGGCGCAAAAAGCTTCGCCACGACCGTTGCCGACGCTGAATCGCGCAGCAGTATGACGACGATCAATCTGACCGTGCAGGCTGCAATGCCGCCGGGCAGCGTGGTCATCAGCCAGGTTTACGGCGGAGGCGGCAACAGCGGCGCGCCGTTCACAAACGATTTCGTTGAACTGTTTAACCGCACAAATGCGCCGGTGAATATCACAGGCTGGTCGGTGCAGTATGCGACTTCAACCGGTTCATCGTGGTCGAAAACCGATCTGACCGGAACGATTGCTCCAGGGCAGTACTTTTTGATTCAGCAGGCTTCCGGCGGAGCGAACGGGGTTGCGCTTCCCACACCGGATGCGAACGGAACCATTGCGATGGCCGCAACGGCGGGGAAGATTGTTTTGACGAATACCAACACGCTGATTGCGGGCGGAACGCTTTGCCCAATGGATGCAAGCGTCGTAGATATTGTCGGATACGGAATCGCGAATTGTTTTGAAGGCGCAGCCGCCGCGCCAGCGCCAAGCGCAACGAATTCCGATTTGCGCGGCATGAACGGATGCGCGGATACGAACAACAACTCGGCGGATTTCACGACCAGCGCGCCGAATCCGCGCAACTCGGCTTCACCGACGGCGATTTGTGGATTGCCGACCAATCCCACGGGCATTGGCGCAGCGAATCCGAACCCTGTGACATTTGGCAACGCAGTTTTGCTAACGGTCGCGGTTACGCCGGGAACCAATCCCGCCAGCACAGGGCTTACCGTCACTGCCAACATCAGTTCCATTGGCGGAGCCGTTTCCCAGCCGTTTTATGACGATGGTCAAAGCGGAGACGTGACGCCGAATGACAATATCTTTTCCTTTCATCCGCTGGTTGACCCGATGACTTCGCCCGGCGTGAAGATGATTCCGGTCACCATTGCCGATGCCCAATCGCGCAGCAGCAATTTGACAATCAATCTGACGGTGCAGGCTCCTGCGCCGCCGGGTAATGTTGTCATCAGCCAGGTGTACGGCGGAGGCGGCAACAGTGGTGCGCCGTTTACTAACGACTTTATCGAACTGTTTAATCGCAGCGGCGCGCCGGTCAATTTAAGCGGTTGGTCGGTTCAATACGGCTCGGCCAGCGGTTCGACGTGGCAGAAAACGGATTTAACCGGGACGATTGCGCCCGGACAGTATTTTTTGATCCAGCAAGCTTCCGGAGGAATGAATGGCGCGCCGCTGCCCGCGCCGGACGTAACCGGAACCATCACCATGGCAGCAACTTCCGGCAAAGTCGCTTTGGTCAACAACACAAGCTTACTCAGCGGAGCGTGTCCGCTGGGACCAAACACAATTGATTTTGTCGGCTTCGGCAACATCGCGAATTGCTTTGAAGGTTTCGGCATGGCTCCGGCTCCCAGCGGGACAATGTCTTTGATGCGCGTTGGGCAAGGATGCGGCGACACAAATCAAAACGCGCAGAACTTTCTGACCGCAGCGCCAGCGCCGCGAAACACGGCTTCACCCTTTCACGATTGCAGCGGCGGCGCAGTGTTCAGCCAAGCCAGCGTTTCAATGAAGCTCACCGACCCGGCAGTTTGCACCGGAGCCGGGAACATCGTCACGGTCGAAGCCAGTTTGAAAAACACCGGCAACCGAATTCAATCCGACAATCCGGGCGCGGAATTTACAGCACAGCTTCCAGCGAATTTGCTGGCGGTTGCCGGTTCCTGCACATCAACAACAGGGAACTGTGCCATCAGCGGATCGCAAATTGACTGGAACGGAGCCGTCAGCATCAACGAAACCGTGACAATCAAATTTAGTGCGCAGGTCAAAGATGGCACACCGCAAGGCAGCCAGCTTTGCGTCAATTCCACCGCCAATTTCGATTCGGACAACGACGGCATCAACAATTCCATGTTGAACTTGCAGGCTTGTCTAACTGCCACTTGTCCGGCGGTTGGCCCGGGCCTGGCCTTTCCAGCGGCTTCGCAAGGCAGCGATCAAAAGGCCGGTTCGGTGCTGGTGTTTCCGTTTTACAGTTCGATTGGAACCAATTCGACGCGCGAAAACACGCGGTTCAATCTGACAAACAGCGAACCTACACGCCGCGTCGCCGTGCATTTGTTTTTCATTCAGGACGACGCGGCTGCCGTTGCTGATGCGTTTGTTTGCCTGACGCCCAACCAAACGACAAGTTTTCTGGCGTCGGATTTCGATCCGGATATTTCTGGATATTTGATTGCCATCGCCGTGGACGAACGAACAGGATGCCCGATCAATTTCAATTTTCTGATCGGCGATGAATTCGTCAAACTCAGTTCCGGTCACGCGGCGAACTTGGCGGCGGTGGCGTTTGCGGCTTTGACCGGTGCGCCGCCTGCTTGCGATGGAAATTCCGTCACTTCGGAAATTCGCTTTGACGACATCAGCTACAACGCCGTGCCCAGAGTTTTGGCCGTGGACAGCATCCCCAGCGCCGTGGATGGCAATTCCAGCATGCTAATTGTTGACCGCATTGGCGGAAACCTGGGCACAGGCGTCAGCACTGTAGGCCAATTGTTTGGCATTTTGTACGACGACGAAGAGCATGCCTACAGCTTCGAACGCAGCACCACGCGGCGGCAATTCCGGGCCATCTTGTCCAGCGCCGATTTTCCGCGAACCGTTCCGCGGTTCACGAATGTGGTTCCGGCAGGCAGAACCGGCTGGATGAAATTCTGGCGCGACGACGACGGAGGCATTGTTGGAACCGTGATCAATTTCAACCCCAACGCAACGGCCAGCAGTTCGGCTTTCAATCAAGGTCATAATCTTCACCACCTGACGCTGACGACGAATTCCAGTTTTATCGTTCCTGTCTTTCCGCCAAACTGTTGAAGAACCAAAACAATAAGCTGGCAGAAAAATAAGGGCAGAAAGAAGTGAAGAATTTTTTGCACCGGTTTTCCTGCCAGTGATTTGCCACCGCTTGTCAGATCATGGATTCGTTTGCACAAAAAAGCGTTTTAACGTTTGGCGGTTCTTTGGTATAAACGGACCCGCCTCAGGCACTGAGGTTTCCTTTATGGTATTTCGCGGGAATCGGTGCGTCTTTTTTACCAATCTTGCGGATTCTTTTTAGGATAACTTTTTTGTACGGGCGTTTTTTCGACCACCGACCGCGACCCCAATCGTTTTTTGACA
>CAYLJQ010000095.1:0-14764 GCA_964383955.1 uncultured Heliomicrobium sp.
GGGTTGAAGTGAACGGAATCATAGCTGGGCATCGGAAGCTACCTCGGCGATTTCCATTTTGAACTCGTCCGCTTGCTGTGGATTGGCCAACCGCGGCGTGTGGATCGTTGGAAGGGTTATCGTCTGAGGCTCAGGAACAACAACATAGACTGTCGTTTTTTCACGAAGTTTCAAGCCGTTCTTGAGTTTAATTTGGCCTTGTTCAACAACACCTTCGTAAGTTGCAATGCTCATAAAATACCTCCAAAGACAAAGGCATTGTTCTCTCCGATGCTTAAAATTGCAACGGTCATTGTGGTTAAAGCCGAGATAAAGCTCGTCCATCAAATGCTTGGCTTCTGTCTACTGAAAGCCAGGCAGCCAACCCGCACAACACAAATCCCAATGCATTGCTGATGCCGTGAATCTGCGCCATCAAAGGGATCGAGACGGTTTCAATTCCGGCAAATCGCCCGAAGGCGTACAAGCAGGCAAAGATCATCGTGACAATCACGGACATGGACGAAAGAATCAGCAGCAAGCGGGGCAGGGCCTTCATCCTCGGAGCGACGATAAACATTGTCAGCATCGCCAACACAAACAGGCTTAGCGCCAGGGTAACGGCGGAGAACACTTCGACCGCGCGCGACAGCGTGATTCCGGCGGCAACCAGCGGCGGTCCGGCGATCACGCCGCTTGCTGCCGCCAGATAAACCTTCCTGGCAATGCCGGTTTTGATCTTTCGTCCGGCCAAACCCGTCAGGATTGGCGCAGCGAATCCTGCGTAATGAAAATGCACCGCCGTTAGCAGCACGATGGTGTCTGAAAATTCCAGCGGATTCAGTCCACAGCGCGATAAAAACAACCAGCCGCCGCCAACAATTACGTAAGCCAGTCCGGCGTCAATGCAGAGTTCATGCAGTGGAAAAATGCTGCGGCTGAATTTCCAGCGACACCACAATCGCCACAGGCCAAACAGCGCAATGAAGAAGGTTGCCAAGATCCAGGCTATCGTGATGGCTCCCGCCAGGAAGCCAGTTCGCACATAAAACGAAAGGACGACAAGAAGCCCGCCGACAGGTTGCAGCAAGACTGCGCAGCGGAATGTGACGTTATGTACGCCAGCTTCGTCAGGCGTTGCTGCCAGCGACAAGGCCAGCGGGACAAAAACAAGAACGGACAGCATCAGCAACCGTTCGATCAGCCAGGTTTCGCCAGTGCTTTCGGTCGGCAGATTCAGCCAATTCGCAATCGGCAGCAGCAACAGCAGCCAGACAATTCCGCCAAACAAAGCGCTGATCCGGTTGATGCGAACAGATTCGAATTTTGAAGTATTCATAGGGTAACAATCGCTCCAGCGCGACAAGCTTTGCGCCCAAAAATCCTTTCGGAAGCGTATCTTGCGCCCTCGCTGGTTTATGGTGTAGAACGTGCGCGCAGTCAAATCAGACAAATCAGAAGGGAAAAAGCCAACGTTGGTAGAACGTCATTCAAATGATTCCGGCTGGATTGAAGTTATCACCGGTTCAATGTTCAGCGGCAAAAGCGAAGAATTGATTCGCCGATTGCGCCGGGCAAAAATTGCCCGCTTGAAAGTGCAAAGTTTCAAGCCCGCGATTGATTTGCGGTATTCCGAAGAACACATCGTTTCCCATTCCGAAATGCGAATCGAATCTCATTTGGTCAGTTCCACGCGCGAAATTCTGGAAGCCGTCGCTGCCGACACGGAAGTCGTGGGAATTGACGAAGGCCAGTTTTTCGACAGCGATTTGGGCAACGTGGCCAACCAGCTTGCCATTCAGGGGAAACGGGTGATTATTGCCGGGCTGGATATGGATTATCTGGGCCGCCCGTTCGAACCTATGCCGTTGCTGCTGGCAATTGCCGAAGACATCACCAAAACGCGGGCCATCTGCATGCAATGCGGCAGCCCCGCGACATACACGCAACGTTTGATTGCCAGCCGCGAACGCGTCGTCGTTGGAGCTTCCGATGCTTACGAAGCGCGCTGTCGCGCGTGTTTCGATCCGAATCTAGGACAGGCAAATGCGGATTGATGAACGTCGGGGCAAGCCTTTGAGCTTGCCCTTGATTGCTTTAAGGAGGTTGAGGTTATGAACGAACAAAATTCAGCCGAACGTCCGTTGGAACATGATCTGCTTTTTGACTTTCTGCGCGTGGTCGAAGCCGCCGCTGTCGAAGCCGCCCGCACAATGGGACAGGGCGAGCGCAAATACTCCGATCAGGTTGCCGTTGAAAAAATGCGCGAAGTGATGGATACCATCCCAATGGACGGAACAATCGTTATCGGTGAAGGCGAACGCGACGAAGCGCCGATGCTCTACATCGGCGAGCGCGTGGGAATCGGCGCAAAGCCGGGTTACGAAGGCAAATACAGGGAAGTGGACATTGCCGTTGATCCGCTGGAAGGCACGAATCTTTGTGCTGTCGGAGCCGACAATGCGATTGCCGTGTTGGCCGCAGCAGAAAAGGGCGGATTGTTGCACGCGCCCGATATTTACATGAAAAAGCTGGTGGTTGGCCCTTCTGTCAAAGGCGCAGTGGATATTGACGCGCCGGTCAAAGACAACCTGAATGCGATTGCCACACGGCTGAAACGCAAAGTCGAAGACCTGACCATTGTCGTGATGGACAGGCCGCGCCATCGCCAACTGGTTCAGGACATTCGCGAAGCAGGCGCTCGGATTCGGCTGATTACCGATGGCGATCTTTCGGCGGGGATTTCGGCTGCGGTTGCCGGTTCCGGAGTTCATGCGCTGATGGGAATCGGCGGCGGACCGGAAGGCGTGATCACTGCCGCTGCAATGAAATGTCTGAACGGAGAAATTCAGGCGCGCTTTATGATGCCGGAACAACTGGAAGCGGAAGAACGCTCTCGGATCGCTCCGGACATCGCTGACCGAATGGCGAAGATGGGAATCAAGGATCCTTCGCGCGTTTTTGACACGAACGAACTTGCTCCGGGCAAACGAATCATCTTTGCTGCCACCGGCGTCACCGACGGAACACTGCTGCGCGGCGTGCGATTTTTTGGCACTGGCAAACGAACGCAATCCTTGGTGATGACAACGGAAACCATGCACGTTCGATTCGTTGACACCGTCCACGTCGAAGGCGGGCCGGATTCGTTTGTGCGGTTTGACAGGATTTAGCTTTTCCCACGAAGCCACACGAAGAGGCACGAAGGAGATTGTCTTCGTGAAACTTCGTGTTACTTCGTGTTACTTCGTGTGAGATATGTTCTCTGAGGGAAAAAGATGGTTGGTAAAAGATTGTTTGGCCTGACGATTCTGCTGTGTTTGGTCTCGCTTTCAGCTTTCGGCCAATCAACCAAGCCCGTGCCGAACATCGAACGATTGCGTGCCCGCTTGCAGGAGCTGGCCAATGCGTTTCCTGGAACGCTTGGCGTTGCCGTCCGGGACATTGCCACAGGGCAGCAGATTTCGATCAATGGCGACAAGGCTTTTCCGATGGCCAGCGCGTACAAGATTCCGATTCTGGTCGAGGTTTTTCGTCAAGTTGAAGCCAACAAATTCTCGCTGGACGACCGTGTCGAACTGACCGCCGACGACCGCACGCTGGGCAGCGGCATCCTGACGCTGATGTCGCCGGGGCTGAAACCGACGATTCATGACCTGGCGACGCTGATGATTATCCTCAGCGACAATCAGGCGACGGACATTTTGCTGACCAAAGTCGGTGCCGAAAATGTCACCGCGACAATGCGCAAGCTAGGGCTGAACAATATTCGCGTGGATCGCACGACGTTTGAATTGATTCGCGATTATCTGGCACTGATTGACGACGCGGCGGCTGGCAAAACCAAGCAGCAATTGATGAATCGGCCGCAGCTCAACACGTCTTCACCGGAGCGCGTGGCCAAAGCGGACGTCGAGTTCACCAAAATTGCGAAAGATGTGGCTTCGCCAGATGACATGGCCAGATTGTTGGAGCTGATTGTTACAGGCAAAGCCGCCAGCGAAACTTCATGCCAGCAAATGATGACGATTCTGAACCGGCAGCAGTTCAATCATCGGTTGCCGCGCTACTTGCCGGAAGGCACTGGCTTCGCGCATAAAACCGGAACCATCGGTTCGACAACCAATGACGCCGGAGTCATGTTCGTGCGCGGAAATCCGATTGCGCTGGTGGTGTTCACGGTGGACAAACGAACAGCGCGAGGCGAAGTCGAAGAGCAAATGGGCCGGCTGGCGCGTGTGGTGTACGATTTCTTTGATGCGGTCAAATAACTCAATCTGAAAATGTCGAATACCCGAAAATCGTGGCTGATGTACTCGCTGCTGATGCTGATTGCGCTGGTCTGGCTGGCGGTGATCTTTGTGCCACCCGGGCTTGTGGCAACCGGCCATTCGTTTTCTGCAATCAGCTTGTATCGAGGTTTGTCCGGCATTTGCCATCAAATTCCGGAGCGGTCGTTTTCCTGGCTCGGATCGCCTCTGGCGGTTTGTTCGCGTTGCACAGGGATTTATTTCGGCTTTGTCGTTGGGTTGATGCTGTATCCGTTTTGCCGCAGGGTGAATGAGTTGACGATTCCATCACTCTTCTGGCTGCCGGTTGCAGCCTTGCCGATGTTGGTGGATGTCGGCGGCGATTTTATCGAAGCATTCAAAAACACCTTCTTTTCCCGAACGGCGACAGGGTTGTTGGTAGGCGTTGTTGCAGCATTTTTTCTGCTGCCTGCCTGGGTGGCGATTGCTTTTCCACGGTCGCCGGAACCTCAGGAACATTCTTTTAAGGAGCACTATTCAGCATGAATCAGCAGGATCAGAGCAAACCGTATTTGGTCGGCGGATTGGTTATGGGCATTTTGTCCGTGGTTCCATTGTTGAACGCGGGCAACACGTGTTGTTGTTTGTGGGCCTGGGTTGGCGGAGCGGTGGCAGCCAAATTGTTGGGTGATGGTTCGCCGCAACCAGTGACCATTAACGATGGCGCAAAGATTGGCTTGTACGCCGGATTGCTCGGCGCATTTATACGCATCTTCATCGGTCTGCCTGTGGAACTGGTGACCTTGCCGTACCAGTTGAAAACGCTCGGAAATTTTGCACAGCAAGTGAATAACCCCGCGTTACAAAAATATGTTCAGGATATGGTGGATCAGATGAGCGGGCAGGGACTTGGCACTCAGATTATCAGCCTGATACCCGGAACCTTGATCGGCGCTATTTTGCTGTGTGGGTTTACGGTTCTGGGGACGATGGCGGGCGTGAAGATTTTTGAAAAGCGCCAGAACTTACCGCCGCAAGCCCCGCCTCCGCCGCAGTGGAATCCTCCACCTTCAGGCGATGGCGGCAATTGGCCGCAGCAGTAAGGCTGAAACAATTGCAGCCGCAGATTAACGCTGAGCACCGCAGATTTTTGTTTGATCTGCGAATCTCGGCGTTAATCTGCGGCTTGCCGTTTTTACTTTTGCGCGGTCAGGGGTTGAAAGCGGCTGGCTCCACGCTGCAGGAATTCAACGAACTCTTTTTTGTCACGCGTCAGACCGGGAAACTTGGCCAAAATGGTTCCATTCGCGTCCACCACCACATAAAGCGGCAGCGCGACACTCCCAAACTTTTCAGCCTGAAGCTTTCCGTTTTCTTCATCAATTTTCTGATGTTCGGCTGTGTCTTCGCGGTCTGTGTAAAGCTCTGCCAGGACAAACTTTTCCAGTTCTTTTTTCACTGCCGGATCGGGAAACATATTTTTTTCCATCCAGCGGCAATTGGTGCAGGTGACGCCCGTAAAGTTCAAAAACGCAGGACGATTTTCGGCCTTGGCTTTTTGCAGGACTTCGTCGAATGTTTCGTGCCATTTTGCTTCGGCGGTACCGCCCGAACGGTTCAAGGCAAAATCTTTAGTGGACGAAGGTGGCAACCAGGCGTCAAATTCTCCCAAGCTTCCGCCAAACAAACCTGTTAAAAAATAAAATGCCAGCGCCAAAAAGAACGTTCCCATCAACATTCTGAAAACGCCCAGGTGTTCGACCGAAGTGTCGTGCGGCAATTGAATTTTGCCAAACAGATAAAACGCCGCAGCCAGCGCAATTCCGATCCAGGCAGACAATACCAAGGGACGCGAAACCGTTTGCCAGCCCCAAACCAGATCCACGTTGCTCAGGAATTTGAACGCTGCGCCAAGTTCCAGAAATCCCATGACGACTTTGACCGAATTCAGCCAGCCGCCGGATTTCGGCAAACTTTGCAGCCATTGCGGGAACAACGCGAACAGGAAAAACGGCAGGGCAAACGCAGTTGCAAACGCCACCATTCCGATAATCGCCCAGAACCAGTCGCCTTGTGTGGCGTAAATCAAAACCGTTCCGACAAACGCCGTTGTGCAGGTAAACGAAGTCAGCGTGAAGGTGATGCCCATCAGGATTGTGGCGAACGTTTGGCCACCTTCTTTGCTGTCCGCGCGCGCATTGAGCTTGTTGACCAGGCCAGACGGAACCTGAATTTCAAACATTCCGAACAGGTTCAGCGCAAAGATGACGAACAGGACGGTCAGAAACAGATTCATCCAGGGACTTGCCGCCAGTTTGGTCAATCCCGTTGGGCCGGCAATCAGCGCCAGCGCCAAGCCCAGCACCGTATAGGTCAGCACGATTCCCAGCGAAAAGAACGAAGCCTGTCCAACCGCCTGGGCGCTGGTTCGTTTTTCGCGCTTGGTGAAAAACGAAACCGTGATGGGAATCATTGGGAAAACGCACGGCGTCAGCAGCGCCAGTAATCCTTGAATAATGGCAAACCAGATGAAACCGAACAGGCCGCGATTTTTTAGCGCACTTGCCTGATCTTCGTCCGATACGTTCCCGGCAGGCGGAACTGCGGGCGGGATGTCAGTTGCGCCAATTGCCAGACCAGGCGTAGGCGAAGCCGCAGCTTCCGGCGAAGTGGTCGGAGAAGGTGAAGCTTCAGGAGTTGGCGAAGCAGTCAGCTTGGCATTAGCCGCAACAATGGCCACGTCAACTTCCAGCGGTTTGGTTCGCGGTGCCAGGCATTCGTGGTCGTTGCAAACCTGAAAGTAAAACTTGACCGTCAGTTTTTGGTTGCCGACTGGCGCGTCGGCCGCGACTTTGATCGGCAAGGTGAAGATCGCTTCGTTATCAAATGTTTCGGTCATAAACGGCGGCTGACCGGGAATCGAAAAATTCGGATCGGCGGCGACTTTCGGTTTTGGCTGCGTCGCTTTGCCGTCGGCTTTGAAAGGCCCTGTTTCGTCAATCGTAATTTTGGTCGGACGCGGCCCGCCCGCCGGTTGTGTCAGCGAATACAGATGCCAGCCCGATTCAATTTTTGCCGTCACCGTCACTTTGGCGGTTTGACCGGCTTTGACCGGATTCGGATCCAGCTTTGCGGACAGATTGATCGGATTTAGCATCTGCGCCGCCGCTGTTACCGCCAAACCACAAACCAGAACCAGCGCGGCCATTAGATTGAGCCTGAATTGACCGGAACGAACCATAAACGACCTCTCAAACATTTGAAGATGAATTGCAGAAGTAATTGTACCTGACCGAGCGGAAGAACTTTGTCAGCCAAGTGACCGAAAGAGTACCCCGAACGCAAAAACACGGCAACTTACTGTTTGGGCGTGGCGCCGAGAACAACAAAAGGCTGCGTTTCCAGTTCGCGGCGGTAAAACACGCGCGGGCGTTGGACGTTGCGGTCTTCCGCTTTGAGCAGGCGTTCTTCGCCTTCGACATACGCCAGCTTGAGTTTTCGATTGCCAGCTTGCCGCATTCGGTCGCGCTGCAACTGAGGCACGCGCTCGGTGGCGTAATTCAACCATTCCCGCAAGACGATTGTTCCGTCTTTCGGTTCACTGTCTGCCGCTGAACGCTTCAAGCCTTCTTCGATTAAGGTGTAAGTCAGCAAGCCGTGCTTCAAATCTTCCGGTTCAATTGCGGCCTGATAACTTTGCGAAGCAGTCAAAACATACATTCCTTTTTCATACGCCAATTGCGCCAGGCCTTTTGAATTCATCGGGCCGCGGCGTTTTTCGTCGGCTTCCAGCGCCTGCCCGGAATTGCAGGCATCAATCACCAGCAACAATTGATTGGCGTTGATGGCTTCAAAGGCGCGTTCCAGTTCACGGTCCGAAATGCTGCGCGACAACACCAGCTTCAAACTGGCCGCAGTGATTTGTCCGCGCGCGCCGCGATAACCCAGGTCGTGCGGGATCAAATAGAACTGGTTTTGCACGGCGGTTCCGTGCCCGGCGAAATACACCACGACGGCGTCTTCCGGTTGCGCCTTGGCGGCAATGTCTGTCAGGGCTTTTGTAATCCCGGCTTTGGTTGCGCGTTGATCGTGAAGCGAAATGACTTCGACGCGCTCATAGCGTTTCAATTTTTCCTGTTGCTGTTGAAGCTCGACGGCGAAATCCGTCGCGTCGGCAACGGCAAACCGCAGATTGAATTGCGGGTTTTCGTATTGATTGACGCCGATGGCCAGCAGGTACGCCGTGCCTGTGCGTTTCAAGGCTTCAGCGCCGTTGATTGTCAGCGTGGCGTCTGTGCTTTTGACGTTGTCGCGGTTGAAGGCATACGCCGTCAGTTGGTTTGCGCCCGCTTCGATCTGAATTTCCGTTTCCAGCGTCGTTCGCGTTTGGCCTTTCATCGCATCGCCGCGCCAGGCTTTGACCAGCGAACCGTTGCGGAACAGCCGCACGTCTTGCGCGCCAGCCGGAGCCGATGTGATGTCCAGTTTTACTTTTACACGCCGCGTCGAAATCGAAGCGACATTAGTTCCATCGGCGACTGAAAGTTTCAACTGCGGTTGGCGGCGATCTTTTTGTTCGATGTTGGTGGCAGCGCGTGGGCGCTTTCCATTGAACAATTCGCTGAGCAAACCAGGGGAATAGTATTCGTTGAAGAAAATTTCGACCGGCGCAACATCGTAAAGCTGCGGCGAAAATCGCCATAGAATCTGGCTCCAGGCGGCGGGCGAACCGTCAAACAATCCATCGGGCGTGACAACAACCCAGTCCTGATCATCCAGCGCCAGCAAGCTGGCCAGAAACTTTCCTGTCGCCGCATCCCAAAGCCCAATAGTGCTTTCTTGCGTGCCAGCAGCGATGATTTTGCCATCAGCGCTGAAGGCGACCGACGAAACATCGCTTGCTTCTTTCAGATGATTTCGCAACGTGCCGGTGGCGACATCCCATAACAACACGCCCCCGACATTGTTGACCAATGGAATAATGCCACCTGCCAGCGACTTTCCATCCGGACTGAACGCCAGGGAACTTAGGCGAAAGCTGGTTCCGGCAGGAAACGTAGGCAGCGTTTTAAGCAGCGCGCCGGTTTCCACATCCCACAGCTTAACCTGTTGATAAATTCCGCCGCTGGCCAGCATTCGACCATCGGAGCTGAAAACCACGGCGTAGACGTTGTTCGTATGTCCGCTGAGCGTGTGCAGCAATTGGCCTGTGGCGACATTCCACAGCTTGGCAGTTTTGTCGTGGCCTGCGCTGGCCAAAAATTTCCCGTCCGGGCTGAATGACAGCGATAAGACTCCATTGGAATGACCGTTGAGCAAGTGTGTGGATTTTTCGGCGGCAACATCCCACAGCTTGATTGAACCGTTGCGATCTCCAGTGGCCAGCATTCGACCGTCAGCGCTGAATGCGAGCGCGTCGGCCTGCCGAGGATTGTCTTTGATCAAGCGCAACATTTGTCCGGTGGCCGCATCCCAAAACCGGACTTCAATTCCTGCGCCAGCCGCCAAGCGGCCATCATTGCTGAACGCCACGTTTTTGACGGCGTAGCTGTTGCCATTCAGAGTTCGCACCATCTGGCCTGTACTCGTGTCCCATAGTTTGATCGTATCCGTGCGTGCGATATTTGTGCGCCGTCCGCTGGCCAGCAAACGCCCGTTTGCGCTGAACGCCACAGAAGAAATTGGGCTGGCGCGTCCCGTCAGCTTACGTACTGACTGACCGGTCGCCACGTCCAGCAAATGCAATGCGTACTCTTTGACGTTGTTGCTGCCCAGAGCCAGCAACTTGCCATCGGGGCTGAAGGCCAGCTTTCCAAAATCGCTGATGTCCGTCAGCTTGCGGATTTGCCGTCCGGTTGCCGCGTCCCAAAATGTGATTTCAGAACTGGCGCTGACCAGGGTTTTTCCGTCAGGACTAAACACAAGCGATTCGGCTGTAAAGTTGCTGTCGAATTTGACTTCCCAGCGTGTCTGGCCGGTCGCAACGTCCAGCAAGGTTAGCGTCTTTCCGCTGATGGCCAGCGTTTTTCCGTCGGGACTAAATAAGATGGCTTGATCCGGGGCAGGTCTTGCAGCAGTGCTTCGGCCACGCAGGATTCGCAACTCACGTCCCGTGGCGACATCCCATAACTTGGTGATTTCTCCGCCGCTGGCTAACGTGCGGCCATCAGGGCTGAGCGCCATCAGAAGAAGACCTTTGTAAACTGCCTTGTCGTCAGGAACGATCACTTGCCGTATGTCTCCGGTCGCCACGTCCCAAACCAGAATGTTTTGATCCATTTCGCCGCTGACTAACGTCCGGCCATCCGGGCTAAACGCCAGCGAAGTCACAGTCATTTGATGACCTTCAAACTTGCGCACGATGCGGCCGGTTTCCACATCCCACAGGTTAATGACGACGTCAGTGCCGCCGCTGGCCAGAAAGCGGCCATCCGGGCTGAAGCGAAGCGCCTGCACAGCAGAGCTGTGGGCTTGCAGCGTTCGCAATTCCAATCCGCTTTCTACATCCCACAGCTTGACGGTTTGATCCACACCTCCGCTAGCGACAATTCTTCCGTTCGGGCTGTAGGCGACGGCGTTGATGTAGCCGGAATGACCAGTTTGGATAGCGAGTTCAGGTTTTTGCGCGAAAGCGGTGACGACAAAGCCAAACCAGCACATTACCGTGCAGAGAAAAATCATCCAGCAGGAATTTGGCTGATGAACCGGCTTTGCGAAGGCTTTCATGGTTTTCTCCTGAAATGGCAAAAGAAGTCGTCAAAAAACAAACGCAGCAAGCCGTCACGACTCGCCGCGTTGATCAAAGGTCCAAATCTGAATTTCTACTTGGCTGCGCGCCGATCTGCGATGGCTTTGAACCGAGCTTTCATCAATTCTACGCGTTGCGCGCCGTTCGGGTGGGCGGCGATAAGCTTTTCCAGATTGACCATATATTGCGGCCCGAAAAAGCCGCGAAGCTCCGGCACAAAGTCGCCAATCTTAGCCCAGATGGCAAAGAATTCGCCGTTGGTGTCGAAAAACAAATCCTTGTCAATCGCGCCGTGATTGACCATCGCCGCCACCATGTCCCAGTAACTGGTCGCTTGGCGGTAATAGGCATTTTGCTGCGCCAATTCCGGATTGGCGAACAGCGCTTTGATGTCCTCAACGCTGGCCGGAAAGAATTCGCCGAACATAAAGTTGCGCGCTTTGCGCATGGTTTCATCGCGGCGCAGGTCGTACAGCTTGATAATCAACTCAGCGTCTTGGGCGGTTGCCATTCGATCCCTCCTAAATTCGTTTCGAATCTCAAATTTGAGATTCAGGATTTGAAACTACAGATTGATGTAATTTGGCCCACCGCCGCCTTCTGGCGTTACCCAATCAATAATTTGATAGGGGTCCATAATGTCGCAGGTTTTGCAGTGGACACAGTTTGAAAAGTTGATTTTCGGGCGGCGTCCGCCTTCGACTTCTTCTGGTTCGTACACTGCCGCCGGGCAGAAGTATTGGCAAGGGTTGCCATATTCATAGGTGCAGCGTTCGATACAAATGTTGGTGTCCAGCACTTTGAGATGCGGCGGCTGGTCTTCGTCGTGTTCCGTGCCGGAGCGGAACACGTCCGAAACTTTTTCAAAGGTCAGTTTGTTGTCGCACTTTTGCGGTTCGGCCTGAACAAATTCGCCTGCTTCTTTTGGAAGACGGTTGAAATAATGTAGCTTCTTCACGTGTTCGTGGCCGGCTTCGACGTGCAGGTCGCCAAACAGCCCAAAGCCTTTGGTGGGAACCTGGAATCCGCTTTCGATCAGTCCCCACCAGCGTCCGTGCCGAAATGCCTGATGGAAGTTGCGGACTTCATACAGTTCTTTTTGAACGTAACTATTTTTGACTTTGGTTTCGAACGTTTGAAGTTGCGCTTCATCAAATTTGTCCGCCAACAGTGCGTCAAAGATCGTTTCCGCCGCCAGCATTCCGGACTTCATGGCCATGTGAATGCCTTTCAGCTTTTGCGAATTCAGGAAGCTGGCCGAATCGCCAATGATCAAAAATCCATCGCCGTAAAATTTGGGCTGCGACAGCAATCCGCCTTCGGGAATGGTTTTCGCGCCGTAATGCAGCATCTTGCCGCCTTCCAGCATGGCCGCAATTGCCGGATGCTGTTTGAATTCATTGAACAGCCGATGCGGATCTGTGAACGGGTCTTGATAATCCAGACCAACAACCAGGCCGATGTCCAGCAGATCATTCTGCATGCCGTAGACGAAGCCCCCGCCGAAAACATCATTCGGCAGCGGATAACCAAGTGTGTGCATAACGAAACCGGGCGTGACGCGGCCTTTCGGCAATTCCCAGATTTCTTTCACGCCGCAGGCATAAACCTGTGGATTCTTGCCTTCATCGAGATTTAGTTTTTCAACCAGCTTTTTGGTCAGCGAACCGCGCGAGCCTTCACCGAGAACGGTGACCTTGGCAAAGATGTCTGCGCCAGGCTGGAAATTATCTTTCGGCTCGCCGTCTTTGCCGATGCCCTTGTCGCCAGTGCGGACGCCGATGACTTTGCCTGCGCCGTCAAACAGCAGCGAAGCGCCGGGGAATTCCGGGATCAACATGACATCGGATTCTTCGACAATCGGCCCCAGCCAGCGAATCAGCTTGTTCAAACTGACGACGTATTTGCCGTGATTGTTCAGCGGCGGTGGGATGATCGGCGATTTGATCTTGCGCGTTTTGGTCAGGTACGAAACGTCTTCTTCGGTGACTTCCGATTCGACCGGAGCGCCGCGCTCTTTCCAGTCGGGCATCAATTCGGTCAACGGGCGCATATCCATCACCGCGCCCGAAATCATGTGCGAACCAACTTCGCGGCCTTTTTCAATGACGGCGATGGTTAACTCGCCTAAGGCGTTGTTGTTCGCTTCATTGTGCTTGTTGATGAGTTGACGCAACTGCAATGCTCCGGCCAATGACGCGGGGCCAGCACCAACGAATAAAACGTCAACTTCCAAAGTGTCGCGTTCAATGTTTTCCATGAGTCATTTATCCGAGATGAATTCTTCGTTTATAAATTACTTTGTTGCACTCGAAGCCATTGGATTCTGTTTCGGCGGCATTTGGAACGGATACACGTCCGGCGTGACGCGGACCCCGCTGGTGACTTTGAATGGGTATTTGCCTCCGCTGGGGAAGGTCATTTCGACAAAGTACGCCGTGAAACCAGCTTCGGGCTTCGCCATTTTGCCGACGTACACGCCTTCTTTGACGGGTTGCAGCACTTCGCTTTTGTAGGTTTTGCCGATGATGTCTACGCGGAAGTCGCGCGCTTTCGGGTTGGTCGCGTACCAGAGTTTGACTTCCGTCGGTTTGTCCACGGTATTGACGGTGATCGAGCCGTCTTTTTCAAACTTCCAGTTGTAACGCGGACGCGGCGTTCCTTTCAGCACTGATTCGTAAAACGCATCCAGCGTGAACGGGGCGTCCGTTCCTTCCAGGCTGTGTTTGGCGTTTGGCACATAACGCAGATGTTTTTCGCCTTTCAAGTCGTCGTAATAAAACTGCGACGAATCCGGCAGGAAGAACTCATCGCCCGTAGCGTTGATGATCATTTTTGGCATTGTCAGCCGGTCGCGATAACTGTACGGGTCTTCGATATCCATCAAGGCTTTGTGTTGCGGAGTTCCCGCCCAGGTAACGGTGTTCAGGTAATCGCGAACGGCAGGCGCCCAAAAGCCATACGCGCGGTAATGATGTTCCAGCGATTTTTCCAGGTTCAGGCAATCAATGACATAAGGCACGATGGCGATGACTCGGTCATCAACGACTGCGGTTGTCCAGGTCGTCCAGCCACGTTTGGAACCGCCACTGACGATGAACTTTTCAACCTTCGCCGATTTCTTGCCGCCTTCAGTGCTGGCCGCAACTGAAGTGATAGTGTCCAGCGCGCGCACAGAAGCCTTGGTCATTGGCAAGCGCAGCGGCCAGTTTTCATCGCCCGTCCGCATAAACTTTTCCCAGGTGTAAGAAATGATGGCGTCTTCGTTGCGCGATTTGGTTTCGCCCGCAAAGGTCAGCGGTTCGTACGGAATCATCTTCAATTCGGCGACGACGGATTTTGTCCGCACAGCCATATCTGTAAAAGTCGGCACGGGAACGCCGGGTTCTTTGCTGTTCACCGAACCGCCGGAAATGAACAGAAAGCCGTTTGGAGAAGTGACTTCATCGGGTTGGATGATCGTCATCCAGTGTTCCCAGATCGGTTTATCCACTTCCGCCGCCGTGCGCCATTGCTGCGACGTCATGCGGACAACGTACACCGTGAAGCCTTCTTTTTTGATCGTGTTGGTGATTTTGTAGCTGTAGTTCGGGTCAGGCTTGGCGACGTACCGATCCAGCGCAGTGACTTTTTTGCCTTTGCGCGCTTTAGCATCGGTGTCGCCGACATAAGCAAGCAGCGTCAGAAGGATTGCGGCTAAACAAAAAAACGAACGACGATTGACGGTCATATGGGAAAGCTCCTGCTGGGAGCGCAGGCGTCTCGCCGGCGTCACCTAACGCCGGCG
>CAYLJQ010000096.1:0-14762 GCA_964383955.1 uncultured Heliomicrobium sp.
AGGGGCAACGAACAAGAAGAGTCCTAAGCAATTTTTTGCGGTGAGTTTCCCTTTATCAGAAAAATAGAAATTACCGTTTTGTGACTCTGACCGGCGAAGTCGTTCGGAAAGTTAATTGCGATTCGCTGCCGATGACCGCCGGATCGCCTTTGGTCGCCAGCACGTAACCGCCGCCCGCGCCCGCACCTGCGCCAGCGCCGATGGCTGCGCCTTTGCCGCCGCCTGCAATTGCGCCGATGGCTGCGCCGATTCCGGCTCCAACGCCGACCTTCACAGCATCTTTCTTCTTGGTGGATTTGGCTTGGCGCGTGATCTTGCTGGTTTCCAGGTCAATGGTTCTGCCATCGGCCAGCGTCAGCCGATTGACTTGCAACGTCAATGACGCAACGCCTTTGACTTTGCCGCCCTGGTCGGCGTCCACCACGACGCCTTCAACCGTTGCGCCTTTTTTGGCGACCACCCAATCGCCGTCAACAATGGACTGCCCAAGCGTCCCTGTGAAGCTGTCGCCGGATTTTGCCGTCTTGGTCGAAATTGACGAAGTCGTCCAGACCGAAATCGGCGTTCCTGCCGCCAGCGTAAAAACTCTGGGCGGAGCCGGTGGCGGCGCAGGAGCCGACGAAGTTGGAGAAGAAGGATTCAGGCCGGGAGCGCGACCGCCGGTGGAACCCGATCCGGGATTCGATCCGCCGCCCGATGACATTGAAGTTCCTGTCGAACTCGCGACTCCTGCATTTCCAGCAGCATCGGTTGGCGAAGGAACCACATTGGGATCAACCGTTGGCGTTGGGGAAGCGCTGGCCAAGTTGGAAGACTCCGTGGAACTCGATTTACATCCGGTTTGAACCAACACGACGGAAAGGCTCAACACAGCCGCGAACAGAATTTTTTTGCTCAGTGAAATCATAAACTCTCCTTTTGATAAGCAAGTGGCTGGTGCCAAAACCAACCGGTCATTATTTGATGAAGCAAGTGGGGAGTTTCTTTTGGATGCCAAATGGAATGCTACATTGTCAGAACGACTTTTGCGACGGTCTTGCGTGTCGCCAAAGCAGTAAGAGCCGCGACAGCGTCGGCCAGTTTGAACTTTTCAGAAACAATCGGTTTGATCTGGCCGGCTTCATACATCTTGAACAGCGCAGCTTCAGCTTCGGCCATGTATTCGGGGTGATGTTCCAGATAGCCGCCCCAGTACACTCCCGTGACCGCCATGTTCTTCAGCAGAATGCGGTTCGCGGCAATGGAAGGAATCGTGCCTCCGGCAAACCCGATCACCAGCAAGCGGCCTTCGGGAGCGATGCACTTTGTGGAAAGGTCAAAGATTTCTCCGCCGACCGGGTCATAAATAATGTCGGCTCCGCGCCCGGTGATTTTTTTGACCTGATCCACCCAACTGGCGTCACTGTAATTCAGCGCGTGCTCGGCTCCTTGCGACAAGCAAAATTCCAACTTGTCTTCACTGCCAGCGGTGGCGATCACTCGCGCGCCTAACGCTTTTCCGATTTGAGTCGCCGAAACTCCCACGCCGCCCGCCGCGGCATGAACCAGCAACCATTCACCCGCTTTGATTTGCGTGCGATGCGTCAAGGCGAAATACGAAGTTTGATAAATGACGATCATTGCAGCCGCTTCTTCAAAGCTCATTGCGTCGGGAATGCGAAAGGTTTTGGCTGCCGGAGCGATGGAAAGCTCCGCGTAACTTCCGCTGGTTGCCATCGCTTGAACGCGGTCGCCAACGTGGAAGCTAGTCACGCCTTCGCCAACGGCATCCACCACGCCAGCCAGTTCGGAGCCGGGCGTAAACGGGCGAGGCGGTTTGGTTTGATATTTTCCCTGAACCATCAAAATGTCGAAAAAGTTCAGCGCGGCTGCGTGGTTTTTGATTCGGATTTCACCTGCGCCGGGTTCGGGCGTGGGAATGTCTTCAAACGACATTTGATCGGGTTCGCACCAATCGTGGACTCGCCAAGCTTTCATCGGGGTGTTGCCTTCCTGTAGTTGGAGTGTTCTTCAAACCGATTCTACTTGAGGCTGCTTGAAAGCGACAATTGATCATTTGCCAACGCCTGACACATCAAAAGACAAAAACGGTGCGCAAACGCTCATAGCTGTGAAAAAATATTCAGTTCGAAGGAAGTAGCGGTTGGAGCGAGTTGGCAAATTTGTGGTAGATTCCGCCTTCATGAGTTCCCCCAGTCACTTCACATCATAAGAGATCGGGATGTCACAACTTTCTTCACACGAAGTCACACAATTGCTGGTCGCCTGGAACAAGGGCGATCAAATGGCGCTGGAACAATTAGTGCCGATGGTTCATGCAGAACTGCACAAACTGGCGCGGCGCTATATGGGAGGCGAGCGCGCAGGGCATCCGCTGCAACCGACGGCGCTGGTCAATGAAGCGTACATGCGGTTGATTGACTGGAAGAATGTCGAGTGGAAAAACCGCGCGCATTTTTTTGGCGTTTCAGCGCAATTGATGCGACGAATTCTGGTGGATTTTGCGCGGCAGCGTCCGCGCGTGGCTGGCGAAAGCGCGCATCAGGTTTCGATCGAAGAAGCTGCGGGCCTGGCCGAAGGCCGCACCGCCGATCTGGTGGCGCTGGACGATGCGCTGAAAAGTCTGGCGGAAATTGACGAGCGCAAAAGCAAGATTGTCGAACTGAGATTTTTCGGCGGTTTGAGCAACGAAGAAGTTTCCGAAGTTTTAGGCATTGCCGAAATCACAGTCATCCGCGAATGGAACAAAGCTAAAGCCTGGCTGTTCCGCGAACTGAGCAAGAACGAATCCACTTCTTTAAACGACACGCAATGAATTCTGATCGCTGGGCGCGTATAGATCACTTGCTTGACGAGGCGATGGAGTTGCCGCCAGCCGAGCGCTCAGCTTTTTTGAATAACGTTTGTGCAGACGATGACGACCTGCGCCAGGAAGTCGAATCCTTGCTGGCTGCGCACGAAAAAGCCGAAGCCAAATTCCTGAAAGCTCCCGCGCTGGAACTCGCCGCTCAAAAATTGGCTGCTGAAAAAGACCGCTCCTTGATCGGGCATGTGCTGGGTCAATACAGCGTGATTTCAGTTTTAGGAGTAGGTGGAATGGGCGAAGTTTATCTGGCGCGCGATACGCGATTGAATCGCAAAGTCGCCCTGAAGTTTTTGCCCGCACAATTCACCCAGGACCCGACCCGCATCAAACGATTCGAACGCGAAGCCCGCGCGGCTTCAGCGCTGAATCATCCGAACATCATCACGATTTACGAGATCGGCCAGATTGAAAACAAACACTTCATCGCCGCCGAATATATCGAAGGCCGGACGTTGCGCGACGTGATTGCCTCCGGTCGCGTGGCGGAAAAAGAAGCGCTTGAGATTACGATTCAAATTTGTTCGGCGCTGTCAGCCGCGCACTCCGCCGGAATCGTTCATCGCGACATCAAACCCGAAAACATCATGTTGCGCAGCGACGGATACGTGAAAGTCCTGGATTTCGGCCTGGTCAAACTGACCGAACAGCAGCGCTCAGCCGATCGCACGAACCCACTCGAAACCGATCCGGCAAAAACAAATCCCGGCGCGGTGATGGGAACGGCAAGATACATGTCGCCGGAACAGGCCATGGGACAGAACGTTGATCACCGCACGGATATTTTCAGCTTGGGCGTCACGTTTTACGAACTGCTGACCGGATTGCCGCCGTTTAAGGGCGACCGGATGGCGGCGATTCTGGACGCCATTATTCATTACAAGCCAATTCTTCCGACACAGGCTCGACCGGATTTGAATTCGGAGCTTGATCACATGGTCTTGCGCGCGCTGGAAAAAGACCGCGAGCTTCGTTACCAGTCGGCAGAAGATTTGCGCGCGGATTTGAAACGATTGCAACGTTTGCTTGATTCCGTCGCGCTGAACGATTCCGCACCCAAAGCCACAACACAAAGCGTTCCTGCGAAACCTTCATCGAAGCTTTCGGCAAAAGTTGTCGGGCTTGCGGCTGCGGCATTGGTTCTGATTTTGGCGGGAACATATTGGTGGTTTGTAGGGAAAAGCAAAAAAATCGAGGCGGATTGGCCGAACTGGAAGGATTCTACGTTTGTCGAGTTGACGGAAAATCAGGGAATCAAAACGCATCCTGCGCTTTCACCGGATGGGCAGTGGGTGGTTTACGCCCGCAAAATCAATGGAAAATTTGATCTGATTCGCCAGCGCGTCGGCGGCAGCAAGCAGACGAATTTGACGGAAGGTTCTGACGGAGACAATTTGGAACCAGCATTTTCGCCTGACGGTTCGCAGATCGCTTTCTGGTCGGCGCGCAACGGCGGCGGCATTTTCGTGATGGGAGCGACGGGCGAAAACGCTCGCCTTCTTGTGCCGGATGCGTATAACCCCGCGTGGTCGCCTGACGGGACAGAAATTGCGTATGGCACGCAATCCGGGGACAGCATTTTTAACCGCGTTGGGATTGGCAGCCAGATTTGGATTATCAATTTGCAGACAAACGCCAAGCGCCGCGTTGCCGCAGGTGACGACGCCGTTCAACCAAGCTGGTCGCCGAACGGGCATCGTCTGGCGTATTGGGGATTGCGCAATGGGTCGCAGCGGGACATCTGGACCGTCCCGGTCGCAGGCGGGGACCCTGTTGCCGTCACCAACGATAAAGCGCAAGACGGTTCTCCGATATGGACGCCCGACGGTACCGCGCTGTATTACTGCAGCAACCGAAACGGACGATTGAGTTTGTGGCGTGTGAAAATAGACGAGCTTACGGGAGAATTGCAGGGAGATGCCGAACCCTTACTTGCTCCGTCGTTTTACAGCATGCTGCTGAGTTTTTCCCGCGACGGAAAACGAATGGTTTATAGCAGTCGTGTTGCCCGCACCAACATCAAACGCATTGCATTCAATGTCGAACGTGGCGAAGTCGTTGGCGAATCAAGCTGGTTAACGCAATACACCAAGCGCGCGACCAATCAGGACATTTCGCCGGACGGCCAATGGCTGACGTATTACATCTTTGGCGATCCGCAATTTGACATCTTTGTTTCCAGGATCGGTGAACCGGACAAAGATGTTCAGCTTACCAACGATGCCCACAGCGACCGCGCTCCACGCTGGTCGCACGATGGCCGTCGCATCGCTTTCTTTTCCGACCTGACGGGCAAATATGAAATCTGGACGATCAACCAGGACGGCAGCGACAGACAGCAAATGACGTTCAGTCGTGAAGATCAGCCAGGGTTTCTTGATCCGGCCTGGTCGCGCGATGGAACCCGAATGCTGTTCAGTTATCGCGGCGGCGGCGCCAGCTTTATTATGGATTTGAACCGTCCCTATCAGGAACAGCAACTTTTCAGCTTTCCGCCTTCGCCGGAAGCGGGAACAACCTTTGTCGGCTACAGTTGGTCGCCCGACAGCCAGAAGATTGCCGGAACCCTCTACAACAAAAACAAAGAGGTTCCCGGAATTGTTCTCTACGATCTGAACACACAACAATATGAACGGCTGAACAAACAAGGGGCAGGTCCAACCTGGTTGCCGGACAATCGCAGGTTGTTATTCACGGACAGCTATAAGAACTACTTGATTGACAGCAAGACCAAAGTCGCGCGCGAGCTTCGCCTGGGCGCAGGTGACTATGTGGATAATCCTGTTCTTTCAAGAGACGGCAAATTTCTGTACTTTTCCGTTGAAAACACTGAAGAGAGCATTTGGATGATTTCGCTGAAGTAACACCGAACTATGGAACGTCAGCCAGATTCTCGCGCAACTGTTTGATCGGTTCGAACACATAACTCAGCAGAGTTCGTTTGCCGACCACGATTTCAGCCGTGCCTGTCATTCCAGCATTCAAGCTGCGCGATTGCCCTTTCACCGCAATTTCCTTTTCCGTAAGTTCGACACGCGCCGTGAAGTTCTTGTCATTTTCGGTTTTCGCAGGGCTTAGCCAGGCCAGCCGTCCGTGTTTTGCGCCAAACCGTTGATAGGGAAAGGCGTCGTATTTCAGCTTCACGCCTTGATCCAGTTTTAGTTTGCCGACGCCGGATTCCGGGACGGTCAATTCAGCGACAAGCTGATTGCCGCCGCAAGCCAGTTCGGCCACGGTTTCGCCTTCGCCAACCATTGCGCCTTTGTCGCGCACTTTCAGCTTCAAAATCACGCCTGAACACGGAGCCAGCAAGCGAACCTGATTGCCATCAATGTTGGCCAGTCCGGATTTCAAAGCATCGGCGCGAATTTCTCCGGTTTTGGTTTTTTCTTTCAGTTCACGCTCAAATTCCTTGAATTCGGTTTGCCGGGTGGTGCTGCTCAGCTTCAATTTTTCGGCATCGGCGTGGGCATCGCTTTGTTCCGCCGCCAGCCGTTCGATTTCCGAAGCCAGTTCGCTGATTTCCAGCAACTTGGTCGTCAACTGCGCCTGGCTGGCAATGCCTTCGCGGTACAGTTTTTCGTAGCTGTCTTTCATTTTTTCGGTCAACGCCAATTGCTGGCGTTTGTGTGCGATCAGCGTATCCAAATGGCGAACGCGGCCTTCCAGCTTTCGCGCTTCCTGCTCATCGGTCAGTTGCACGGATTCAAGCTTGCGCCTGGCGTTCAGAAAACTGTCGCCGGTTCCGGCCAGTTGCGTTTCAATGGTTTGCAATTCGGCAGTTCGTTCGGCGGCCGAATCTGACCGCAGCGTCAGCAACAAATCTCCCTGATTGACTGCCTGACCTTCCGTTGCCAATAGCTCTGTCACCACGCCGCCGCGAATGGCTTTGACCGGATCGGCTCCGCGAACCGGAACCAGCACGAATTGCGCCGTAACCTTTTCTGGCATCGTCACGGCAACCGAAGCAATTGCGCCAAGCGCAAAAACGGTAATCAAGGCCCAGGCCAATCCACGCGCAGCCCAGTGTGGAGGCGTCAAATCAAGAAAACTGGTTTTGGCATCAACGGGCAAGGGAGCTGTATTCGCGATTCTGGCAGCCATGAAATTCTCCGGTTAATTGAATCAGGGGCACAAGCCGACAAGGTTGCAGGTGTCGTAATCGAGCTTGCACGGCAATCAAAGCAGTTGCCCTGCAAGCTCGATTAAAGTCAAAGGTTTAGTGAAGGTCGCTGTAAGAGACTTTGCCTGCGCTGAGACCGCTACTGCCAGCAGCTTGAGAAGTGGGCGCGGTTTCTGCTACCGACAAGCCGCCAATGAAGATCTTCTTCGGGCCGCCTTTAATGTCTTCGGAATCTTGCGCGTTCAAATCTTCGATGATGATTGATTGGTTGTTCGTATCTTGCTGATTCATAAAAATTATCCTCTTTTGGTTAAAAGTCCGTTGTTTTCATCGAGCGCCCTATCACGCTCACCAGTTAAGGCGCAGGAAGGTCCCGAAAACTATCATCACGGAAAAAATTATTTTCTCGCACTGTCTTGAAGCTGCACATGCGCGAAAAGGCTGAAAAGAAGCATTCTCTCTTTTCAGCCTTCGTTTATTTGGGTGCAGTGTTGCGCGAAACTTTGATTTTGCACGTTCCGCATTCTGAATTAGCCAACTTGTCTGGCCAGCAAGATGTGCTCGCGCGTTTGCGGCATCGGGGCATTGGCCGCCTGAACTGAGCCTTTAATGCCTTCGTAGTTCATAAAAATAGGGCCACCTTTCACTTCAGAAGCGTCGGTTTCCTGGATGTTCAAATCTTCCAGTTCCGCAGGATTGATTGCTTGCACGTTGTTTTCTTGATTGGTCATGGTTTTCTCCTTGTCAAAAAAATGTTGATTGCGTTGGCCAGCTTCATCATGAATAGTCGCCAGCCTCGATTTAGAGCACGTATTCGTTTCTCATTGGTTAAGGCGCAGGAAAGAAGCAAAAACCATCATTGAGAAGAAATTTTTTTTGGTGCCCGTTTTTTCTATGGTTAGTGGGAAGTGTGGTAAATTGCGCCCGTCTTTACCGCTACGGCAGTTTGTAACCCCAGCGCCGCAGCATCATCAGTAAAATCAGACAAAACTGTTGGCCATGATGAAGGCTGAACGTTGGGAAAAAGTAGACCGTCTGCTTGACGAGGCATTGGCATTGCCGCATTCACAGCGCGACGCATTTTTAGCTCGCGCGACTGAGGGCGATGCAGAATTGCGCCGCGAAGTCGCTTCTTTGCTCAATGCGCACGACCGCGCAGCGGGAAATTTTCTGGATACACCTGCGCTGGAAATCGCCGCGCGTGGACTGGCCGCTCGCCACGAACATTCCCTGATTGGCAAACAATTCGGCTCCTATCAAATCATCACCGTGCTTGGAGTAGGGGGAATGGGCGAAGTGTATTTGGCGCGGGATGACAAATTGGGGCGTCAGCTCGCCCTGAAATTGCTGCCTGCGCAATTCGTAAAGGATTCAGCCCGCATTGATCGTTTTGCCCGCGAAGCACGCGCCGTTTCCGCGCTCAACCATCCCAACATCGTCACCGTTTACGACATCGGCGAAATCGAAGGCACACACTTTATTGCGATGGAGCATGTGGATGGCCAGACCTTGCGCGACAAATTGCTGACGATACGCCACGGCCAATCAGACCCGCGCGAAGTCGTGGAAATCGCGCTGCAAATTTCAGCCGCGCTGGCCGCCGCCCACGAAGCGGGAATTATTCACCGTGACATAAAGCCGGAAAACCTGATGCTGCGGCGCGACGATTACATCAAGGTGCTAGATTTCGGACTGGCCAAATTGACCGAAAATCACCTTTCGCCAGCCAAAACGCTTGAAGAGGTCAGCGATCCGGCGGCAACCAATCCGGGCACAGTGCTGGGCACGTTGCGGTACATGTCGCCTGAACAAGCGGTTGGAAAAGAAGTGGATGGCCGCAGCGATATTTTCAGCATGGGCGTCGTGCTTTACGAACTGCTGACAGGCAGTCCGCCGTTCAAAGGAGACAAACCCGCAGCTATTCTGGACGCCATTGCGCATCACGCCCAAATGCCGTTGAGCCAGTTGCGGCCGGACTTGAATCCGGAATTCGAGCGCGTCATCAATCGTATGCTCGAAAAAGATCGGGACTTGCGCTACCAAACAGCCAAAGATTTGCGCGCCAAGCTCAAACAGCTCAAACGAGAACTGGATTCTTCGACAACCCAATCGCTGAACAGCGGCAGCCTGGCCAGTTTGAATGACAGCGGCGCGGCCAAACTTCCGCCTTCTTTTGGGAAATGGCAGGTTCTGGCGACGATTTCTGCCGTCATTGCACTCTTTACAGCCGGGTTTGCGCTGTGGTGGTTTTGGTCTCAAGGCGAAGCGGAGCCTTCGCCCTGGCTGAACGCTTACAGCAGCCGGTTGACGGATTTTCCTGGGGAAGAGCGCAATCCGAGTTTGTCGCCCGATGGCAAGATTGTCTTTTACTCTCGCCGCGTGCAGGGCCAGTGGGACGTTTTTTGGCAGCGAGTCGGCGGAAGCAAGCCGACCAACCTGACGGACGACAATGATGAAGATGACACGCAGCCAGCTTGTTCGCCCGATGGCGCAAGCATTGTGTTTCGTTCGGAACGCAATGGCGGCGGTTTGTTTGTGATGGGCGCAACCGGTGAAAACGTGCGGCAAATATCCCGCTTTGGTCAAAATCCTTCATGGTCGCCCGATGGCAAGGAAATCGTTTGCGGCACGGATTACATTCTTGACCCCAAACGGCGTGTCGCCAAAAGCCGGCTGCTGGTTATCAATGTTGCCACCGGCCAGGAGCGCGATTTGGTAAGCGTTGGCGATGCGGCGCAGCCGCGCTGGTCGCCGGGTGGCCACCGCATTGCCTACTTTTACCGCACGGAAAAAAGTAACCGTGATGTGTGGACAATCGCTGCTGACGGCACCGATCCACGCCCGGTGACAAGTGACGACGCCGCGGACTGGAATCCAGTCTGGTCCGGCGATGGCAAATACCTCTATTTCGCCAGCGACCGCAAAGCCATTGCCAGTTTGTGGCGGGTGCGAATTGACGAAGCGTCAGGCCGCACGCTGAGCAAGCCTGAACCTGTCACAGGGCAATCAGCGGAAGTTTTGCAGATGGATTTGTCGCTTGATGGCCGGCACATTGTGTATGCCAATCGAATTCAGGACGCGAATCTTCGATCAATCGGTTTCGATCCGGTGAAATTGGCGACAGTCGGCGAATCCACTGCGATCACAGTGGGATCGCGCCCGTCGGGATCGCCAAGCCTTTCGCCCGATGGCCAATTTGTTGCGTTTCATTCGCTGGGTGCTGCGCGCGAAGACATTTGGCTGGTGCGGTCCGACGGCAGCGGGCAAACCAACCTGACGGATGATGAGGCGGTTGATCGTTCGCCGCGATGGTCGCCACAGGGAAACCGGCTGGCATTTTTTTCCAACATCGCAGGCACCAACCAAATCTGGCTGATGAATCCCGACGGCAGCAACAAGCGTCAACTGACGTTCAGCCCTTTTGCTTGTAGTTTTCCAGTCTGGTCACCCGATGGATTACGTCTGGCATACAACATCAATGGAATGAGTGGGCCGCAACGGGGCACACAAATTATCGAAGTGAATAAACCCTGGGATCAGCAAACACCAGTAACCTTGCCTGCAATCAATGAAACTGACCAGTTTAGTGGCTACTCATGGTCTTCTGACGGCAAATGGCTGGTGGGAACGGCTTCAACGGTGCAGGGAAAGGAAGTGCGTGGCAAGGATGGGTTGGTTCTTTATTCGTTTGAAACAAACTCTTACGAACAGCTCACGAAAAACGGCAATCGTCCGGAATGGCTTGCCGACAATCGGCATGTGCTATTCACGTATGCGGGGAAAGGCAAAGATGCCGAGCACCAGATTTGGGTGGTTGATATTTCAACCAAAAACATCAAGCACGTCCTTTCGCACCCCATAAATCTGATTTCTACCCTGGGGCTTACGAGCGACGGCCGCCGCCTGTTTTACACCTCAACTGCGCATCAAGCCGACATCTACCTGCTTTCGCTGGAAAAATGATTCGTCAAAATTTCATGCAAAAAACGGATGGCGCAATTGACGCCATCCGTTTTTTGCTGGTCTGAAACCCCGCTTTAGCTGATGTCATGCACGTTTACCTTGCCCGTGCCGCCACCGCCACCAGCACCTTGGCTGGGGATAGACGAAGTGCCCAGGTAGGTATTGGCTCCATTGAGCGTCAGCACTCCAGTGCCGACATGGTTCGGTCCCCCTTTGATTTGCTCATCGGTTCGGAGGCGCAAATCAGCGAACGACGGTTCTGAGGTCTTGTCTTCTGCCAGGGTTTCGTTGTGATTCGACATCGGCGACACGCCATCCACTCTGGCCCAACCAAGCACGCTGACGCCGTGGCAGAGCGGCCCCCCTTTGATGCCATCCAGTTCTTCATCCGTCAGACTCAGCTCGGTAAAAGCGGCGCAGTCTTCTTCGTCCTGGCTGGCCGTCTCGTTATGGTTGTTGACAAAGCCTGTGCCGCCAGGAGGCCTCGGGCGATCTATTTGCTCCGTTCCTCCGCAAACCGCGTCAGCTTGCTCGTCCGCGATCGGCAGGTCGGCGAGTTCAAAACGGTCTGCATTGTCTGCGCTGATCAGATTGTTGTTTTGTTGATCTATCATTTCCTTCTCCTTTTGTTCTTGCTTGATTCGCCTTGCTCAAGCTCAGCCTTGCAGACCGCGTTGGACTTCAGTGCTGAGCCGTTGGGTTCCAAAAGTTTGCTGTGTTGGCCTTCCTGTCTGCCACGATGCCGGAGCAGACGGTCAGGCGCGTAACACAGATTGTCACAGCGGCAACCTGCTTGTGATCGAATCGCCCCACGCGCCTTCACCGGAAAACAAGTTGCCAATGCGCGTGATTAAGGGCGGAAGCTATTGTTTCGAAGTGAGAGTTGCCAGGGGAATTGGCCCGCATTGGTGCTAGTGCCCTCACCCGCTTTGGTTTCTTCGGCTTGTGCGATGGTCAAGGGCAAATCGGCCAGTGCCTCCATCCCGTTCTTATCGTCGTCCGCCACCGTTTCGTTGTGGTTTGTCAGTGGTGGTCCCCAATTGCAGCCAGGGCATGGCGACGGGGGCGCACTGGTAAAATTCCGTCCAGCCTGGATGTTGTCTTCCTGCGCCGCGGTGAGCAACAGGTCGTCGAGTTCGCCCAGATCGGCTTCATCGTATGACACAGTTTCGTTATGGTTTGTCACCGGCGGACCCCAAGTGCAGCCAAGGCAAGGCGGCGGCGCGACTGTGGAATTGCGACCGGCTGTGACGTCATTCGTTTCTGTTTCGGGCAAGTCCAGGTCGGCAAAGAGAAAAGCTTCCAGTTCGCTGGCCGCGTCGTTCGTCAAATAATCTGATGTTTCGATTGCTGGTTGTTTCATTTCAGACTCCTTGTAAAGTTGTTCGGTGATAGGCAGGTTGCTTACGACTGCACACTGCCTATCCCGTACTTGCTAATTGCAGGTCGCGAAAACTAAGGGCGAGTGGCCAGAGTTGCTGTTGGCGGCGTCGTCAAAGCGGTGCCGAGCACGAGGTATTCAATCGTCACGACTCCGCCTTTGACATCGGCGGCCAAGGTTTCGTTGACTGGCAAATCGTTCAGTGTAGCTGCTTTCAGCGTCTGCGCGTGCGGCGTTTCGATGATGCTGGATTGGTTCAATGTATTTTGTTGATTCATAACGGTTATCTCCTTTGTTCTCCAAATCAGTTGTTGGTTCTGAGCGCGTCATTACGCTCACGGGCTAAGGCGCAAACGGGCGGCGCAAACCACCATCCTCATAAAATATTCTGTTGATAAAAAAAACTGGGCACGTGTGAACGCGCCCAGCAGACAAGTTCGGACTGGCCCGTGAAGGCAGGCCAGTTGGTCACCGTCAACTCTCGCCAACGCCTCGTTAACGTTTCGACGACGGCTGCGTAAATTCACCCTCAATGAGAGCCGCTGACGCGCAATGAGAGTTGGTGCGGATGGTTCTGAATGTTGGCATTGCTGCCTTCACCGCCTTTGGCCGCTTCAGCTTGCGCGCCGGTCAACGGCAAATCGGCCAGTGACTCTACGTTTTCATTGCTGCCGGATTGACCGGCCAAGCGGTTTGCCAAGTGATTTGACGGATGGTTGATTTCAAATTGGTCTGGTTGGTTCATTGTTTTCTTCTCCAATGTTTGAAAGTGTTTGGCGCTGGAGCACAGGCGGTTGCCTGCTCGTCGCAGGTGAGCCTCGTCGCTCCAGCGTTCAGGGCGACAGCGCAGGCGCGGTTTGTCGTCCTTGCCAGGCTGGGGGAAACACGTAGCCGAAAACAGCTTTAGTCAAAGTTCTCAGCGGTGATGATCCTGCCGTCAACGATCACGTCGTCCGCGACGGTCGAGGAACCTCCACGGCGTCCGGTTAACCGGTTGGGGCCGCCTTTGATCGCATCGGCGTTTGGCACGCTTAGGTCTTCGCCGAAACCGCCTTCGGGCACGCCTTCACTGATGATGGATTGGTTGTCTTGCTGGTTCATAAAGTTTCTCTCCTTGCTTGAAAGTTTGTAGTTGCTAGCGCCTCATTGCGCTCGCTGCATAAGGCGCAAACGAGCGGAGAAAACCACCAGCGCGCCGCAATTTTTTTGAGCAACGAACCGACGGGTACAAACAAAAAAAACTCCGTCCATTCGGCCAGGCCGAGTGAACAGAGCTTGATTCAAGTTGAACTGCAAACTGCCGCCTATGCTGAACCGCGGAGAATTGCGCGTTGCGTGTATTGCGGGGGAATTGACACGATCTGCTCTTCAACTGGTTCGTTCGTCCGTGTCCCGACCACACGAACGTACCCTAGATAGTCGCCGCGATCTGCTTCCAACGTCTGAATCTCAGCGACATTGTCGGGGGCAATCGCCTGGTGCCAATCGCGCCACAATTGCCATCCGTCGGTCATGGTGTCAGCCGACGAAACGGCGACTAAGCCAGTTCTGGCCCAATGGTTGCGCCACCAATCCGCCGAATGCATACACCACAAGCCTGGCGTCCACCATTCACGAAGGTGGTCAGGCAGCGGGCCTTCAATTTCGCGCACCAACCCGGAGCCTGCAATGCCGAGCTTTCCGCCCGGCTTCAGGAATCCCGCGACGTAGTTCAGATACCGGTCATTGGTGCCGTAATAGAGAAAGGAATCAATGGACACAATCGCGTCAAAAAACTCAGCGGCGAAGGGCAAGGCACGCGCGTCCGCGTGAATCGGGAAGACTCCGGCCTCGGCGTGGGCGTCGCGAATCCGTTGGTGGTTTTCCGATACGTTGAACCACAAATCAGTGGCCCAAACCTGCACGCCGAACTCTCGGTGCAGAAAGATCGAAGACAATGCCCGTCCGCAGCCGAGATCAAGCACACGCATTCCCGGTTGCAGATTCAGGCATTCGGCCAGCCACTCCGTCAGCCAAAGCGAATTGGCTCCGCCGCTGACGCCAGCGAGAATCCATTCGGGATGATACGCGCTGGCGCGTGGAAACTGTTCGTTGAGAAAACGGTCGTCTTGTTGCATATCAATGCTCCTTTTGTATTTACTCGTTTTTGAGTGCGGCTGGCCCGGCGCGGTTGCGATGCAGCTTACGCGCCGGGCCATTGCTGGAAAGCTCCTTGCTTAATCCTCTTTCAGAACTTCTTTCAGGTTTACCTTGGCTACTGAGCCTTTCCGAGCAGGGAGCTGGTGAGAGTCTTCCCCGTGCCGCTGGGGATGCTGCTGATGAAGCCGCCTTTGATTTGTTCAGCATCTTGCACTGGCAAATCGTTAAGAGTGACCGTCGCTTCCGGTGTTTGACTGTTTTGCCATCTCGGATTTTCGCTGGTGATGGATGGG
>CAYLJQ010000097.1:0-14728 GCA_964383955.1 uncultured Heliomicrobium sp.
CGTTGTTTTTTTTTGCTCATACCGAAATAAAAATAGGCACTACCGGAGTTTATGTGGTGGGACCTGTATTTGCGGCTTTGCCGCCTGATGTGCGGAAGGTCTTTGACCTTCCGGCGTGCCTTCAAAATCTCAAGGGGCTAGGCCCCAACCGTTGGGGGCATAGCCCCTCAATCTTAGGACGACTGACGGTATGGCAGAGCCATACCGCACATCAGGCGGCAAAGCCGCGAAACCTTACCGGCAGAAATTTTGGTAGTGCCATAAAAATAAGGTTGACCGCTTTGCGGTGAGATAAGAGTAAGGCGCTATCGCGGTAGGGTAAAAAGCGTAAAAAGGGCAATGAGTTACGAAGACCTGGCGGCGACCACAACACGAAAACCGATGAAGCGGAAACGGGCACCAGGAGGGTAATGATAACGGACGGCAGAGCGACAACGGCTACCATTGTTGTACCACGAGCCGCCCCGAACGATCCGGTAAGTTGAGTCTCCATCATTTAACCAGGCTGAGCCATCTATCGGTGACTCTTTATAGTCGCCATGCCAGACATCTTCGCACCATTCCCAAACGTTGCCGTGCATATCGTAAGGGCCAAATGCATTGGGATCGAAGCTGCCAACCGGTGTTGTCTTTTCGCGATAAATAGACTTCTTCGCGCTGCCATACGGATAGTCGCCGTTGAAGTTCGCTTGCTCGGAAGATAGTGAATCGCCGAAAGCGAACTCGGTTGTCGTTCCCGCGCGGCAGGCGTATTCCCATTCGGCTTCACTGGGCAGCCTGTAAGCCTTATTGTTCAATTGTGCCAACTTGCTGCAAAACTCCTTCGCATCTTCCCAGGAAACACTTTCCATCGGGAGGCTGTCACCTTTGAAGCCTGGCTTCAGCTTCTCACCCATAACGGCTTTCCACTGCGCCTGAGTAATCTGAAATTTGCCGATGTAAAAAGCCGGGACAGTCACTTCGTGCGGAGGCTTTTCGCTGTCATCCACATTCGACCCCATCGTGAACTTGCCTTTGGCAACATAAACCATTTCCAGTTTGACGCCATTTAAATCGTCAGTAAATCCGGCGGCTGACCCTTGCAATTCCATGGTAATTGAGCGCTTGGGCGCAAGCGCCTTCGTAGCTCCGCCTTCAGGCGGTTTAGTTTCTGGCGTGTTCGTCGCTTTGCCTTCGAGCGGCTTGGGTACTGGCGCGTTTGTGGTTCCGCCTTCAGTTTGCTTTGTTGGTCTGTCTTCAGAAATCTGATCACCTGAAGATAGAGCCACGAACGCCTTCATCCATTGGCTGCTAAACGGGCCGGGGCTTTTTTCTCCTTTTTGAAGCTGATCCAATAACTCCAACAGTTTTTTGTCGCGCTTCGGTTGATTGGCGCGGATAACGCGGCGCGCTTGGTCGGCGATCTCTTCGTCAATTTCTTCGTTCGTGTCCAGTTCATTGATCAACTTCCGGAATGCTTGCAGACGCTCGGCGGAATACACAGCGGCGGCGCGGGCGATGATCAAATCTTCGCCTTTGACGTTCAGCGCCCAACGCATCGGTTCCTGATAACCCTCGCCAGTGACTTTGGCGTAAACGTATCGGTAAAGCCCGTCAATGCTGATAACGCCATCCTTATTGGTAGCCACGCCTTCTTTTATTCCGGTAATGATGTGTTTAGTCAGCAAACCGTGATCGTCGTCTTCGAGTGCAGTTTGCGAGGCGGTAGAAGCAGTCAGAATGTAAATTCCGTAACCGCGTGCCAGTTCTTTCAGCTTTTCGTCAACGCTGCCTTTGACGAATGATTTGCCTACCGCTCCACCGAAACAGCAGTCCAGAATCAGGATGATCTTTCGGCACGAGGAGTTTTCGATCATCGTCCGCAAGGTATCAATGGGGATTGAGGTCGCAACCAATTTTTTAGTATCCGTGTTGGAAGCCGTCAGGTAGAGTCGTCCGGGCAGATCGGTTTCGCCATGTCCGGAGTAGTAAATCAGAACTTGATCGTCACGGGCGGCAGCGGTAAGAACCTCTTCGATTTGATCCAGCGCGGCTTGATGGTAGGAGTTCTTAAAGACGAAGACTTCGCCAAACACGCCGAATTCCGCTGATGCCAACAATTCCCGCATGCCATCAACATCCCGTTCCGGGCACTTCAGTGGCCTAGCTTTCAGTGGTTCTTTATCAAACTTGCTGCTGCCTATCAGAATGGCTAATCGGCGTCCGGTTTGGCTCATTTTCCCTCAATGGATTTTGGGCTAGTGGTCAGTGAGTTCAGCAAGGCAGTCAATTCCGCTACATTTTGATTTTCTGTTGTGATTTCAATCTTTCTGCCGTCTTTATCTTCAACCTTTACCGTTACCGACTTTTTGCGTTTCACCCATTCGGTCAAAACGTTGGCCAAGGCGACGGCTACGCCGCCACTGCCAATGACGGCAATGACAATTTGCGCCCACTCCGCACCTCTTGTTCCTGGCGCGGATTCCTGCTTGGCTAACTCAGCTTCAACCTTAACGTCTTCGCGCAAGCTTAGGCAAAGCTGGCGAGTCAGATGCTGAAGCTCATCTTTATCGAGTTCGTCTGAAGAAAGCGAGAGGTTGATATCCATGAGGCTGGCTCCTTACGACTGAAAATTATCGAGACTGAACTACGACGCGGATTGTAATTGGCGCGGTTGGATTTGCAAGAAAACTGAGGCTCGCTCCGTTAGGAGCGGAATGTTTATAGATAGCGTAAACAAGAATTCCAAGCTCCATCGGAGCGAAATATGGCAGATGTCGCTCCGATGGAGCTTAGAAAATTGTGGCTGATCGTTGCTATAAACAGGTCGCTCCAAACGGAGCTACGGCAATCGCCACTTTTTCAAAAGGCCTTTTAGCGCACAACGCCGCTTAGCGGGCTGCTGGCGCTGGCGTAAAGCCGTTTTGGCATTCGTCCAGCCAGATAGGCCAGCCGCCCAGATTGCACGGCCAGCTTCATCGCATCGGCCATCGAACCTGGATCTTCAGATTCGGCAATGGCTGTGTTCATCAGCAACCCATCCACACCGAGTTCCATTGCCAGGCAAGCGTCCGATGCCGTGCCGACTCCGGCGTCCACGATGATCGGAACGGCGGTGATCTCTTCGCGCATGATTCGCAGGTTATTAGGGTTCTGAATGCCCAAGCCTGACCCAATCGGCGCAGCCAGCGGCATGACGGCTGAAGCTCCGGCATCAATCAGTTTCTTGGCCATAATCAGATCGTCGGTGAAATATGGCAGCACGGTGAAGCCTTCTTTGACTAGAATTTTGGTCGCTTCCAGCGTGGCTTCGTTGTCGGGGAAAAGGGTTTTCTGATCGCCAATGACTTCGATTTTGACCCAATCGGACAATCCGACTTCGCGCGCCAGCCGCGCGGTTCGCACGGCTTCTTCGGTGGTGTAACACCCGGCGGTGTTGGGCAAAATGGCGAAGCGTTTCAGGTCAATGAAATCCAGCAGCGAAGGCTGCGAACGGTCCGTAATGTTCACGCGGCGAACAGCGACGGTAATCATTTCCGCGCCGCTGCGGGTGAACGCGTCCACCATTTGTTCGTTGCTTCGATATTTTCCGGTGCCGATGATCAGTCGTGAACTGAATTCGCGCCCGGCGATGATAAGTTTGTCGTTCATAGAATTGCTCGATTTGAATGTTGGTTGTTGACGGAGTTTGAACTATAGCGGCTGAGTTTCGGGCGAGCAAATCTGCAAGAAATTGATTGCTGTTTGTCTGGGCGATTTATTCCCAGGGGTGTAAAGAGCAGATTTTTTGCATTTCTCAACTGAGAAAATCCCTGGAATCCTAGGATTTCAAGAGTAGCTTGAAGCGGTTGGACTGAAGCTGGTATTGTTCGCTGGCCTGCACACCTCGAATTTGAATTGCACGCGGCAAGGCCGACCGGTTGAAGCCGCCTTTTCCAGAGTGGAAACAAGATTTTTATGACCAATTTGAAATGCCGTTTGTTTTTGTTGGCCGTTATGATTGCCGCATTTTCGGCGATTACCGCGCAAGCGCAATTGACGTTTGATCGCCCGAAGACCGAACCGCCGCTTGATAATCCGTACAACATCAGTTTGCCGCGCGAAAAAATCCTGGAGGGCGTGCGCGAGGTGCTGAAAACCTGCTCCTTGCAAATTGACGAAGACCTGAGCAAACCGAATGAAGGAAAAATTGTGACGAAGCCCGTCAACTTTTCAAAAGGGGTGACGACGAAAACAGACCTGGAATACCTTTCGACTTTGCCCGCGGGCGATGTTCGTAACTGGGTGCAGGGAAGATTTGCTCTGGAAATTACGGCGGTGCCGCTGGACCAGAAAAAATCCCAGTTGCTGGTTTCCGCCAACATTCAAGGGCGGGTTGCCGACGTGCTAAACCCCAACAAATGGATTGATTGCAGGTCAAACGGCAGATTGGAAGACGATGTGTTGCGCGGAATTGCGGGCAAAATTCTGGGCATTGACCTGAGCCAGAAAAACAGCAGTGGCCGCACCACGCGGCGAATTGTGACTTGCGAGTATTGAAACAATGGTTTCGAGAATTCTGTTTCTAACCGGTTGTTTGCTCTTCATCGCTCCGGCGGTAATGGGGCAGACTGCCGGTATGGGGCAAATTCCTCCGCCGGAAGAACAGAACGAAACCATGATGGACACGCTGAGGAAGATGAAGATCAAGCGTGAAGAGGAAGAGCACAAAAAAACGCTCAGCAAAGGCTTTCAAATCAAACAGAATGTGGAAGCTCTGCTGAAAGAAGGCACCAACGGGCGGCTGCCGCATTCCTCGGAAAAGCGTTTGAAAGACATTGAAAAATTCGCCAAGCAAATTCGCTCGGACTTTGGCGGTTCGAAGGACGAAGAGCTGGAATCGCCGCCGAATAATTTGGACGATGCGCTAAAACGGCTGAACGACGCCGGAATTCAATTGAATGAGCGTTTGGCCAAAACTTCGCGGCAGGTGATTTCAGTCGCGGTCGTTGAAAGCGCTACGGACATCGTTCAATTGGTGAGAATTCTTCGCACGTTTCTGAATTGAACGTTTGCTCGCTTTGTTCTGTCTGAATACGATCAATCCCTGACAGGAGAGTATGTTATGTGCCGCAGATTTGCTCTTTTGCTGCTGGCGATGACGTTTGTGCTAACGCAGGTTGGCGCGCGTCAGCAAGACCCGCCCAAACAAGATCCACAAAAAAACGAAGCGACAGACACGTTGAAGTTTGATACCAAACTGGTGGTGCTGAACGTCGCGATCACAGACGTCAATGGCCGTTACGTCAATGGGTTGAAAGAAAAAGACTTCAGCATTTTCGAAGACAAAAAGCCGCAGCAAATAATTGACTTCATTTCCGATGAACGCCCCTTTTCAGTCGCTATCCTGCTAGACACCAGCCTGAGCATGGAAAACAAACTGACGCTGGCGCGTGCGGCTTGCGCCAAATTTGTCGAAGGCCTGCGCGAAGGCGATACCTTTGCCATTTACAGCTTTGGCGGCTTTAAGGTGAAACTGCATCAGGATTTCACTGAAATTCATGACGTGCCGGATTCTGTTTGGGATATGAAAGTGGAAGGTGAAACGCCGCTGTACGACGCGATTGTAAAAGCTTCCGATGGATTGGCGCAGCGGCCTGAACGCCGCCGCGCGATTCTGGTTGTTTCCGACGGAGCCGACACCAAAAGCAAAGCCACGATGGATCAGGCGCTTCGAAAAACGCTGGATGCTTCGGCTTCAATTTACGCAGTGGATTTAAGCGATGCTTCTGTTTACAAATCGCAACGGCGCGATAACGGCGCGGAAATCATGAAAGATTTGACGGCCAAAACCGGTGGCAGGTTTTTTGCGGCGGCAGGCGGCGGCAAGCTGCGAGACGCTTTCTCTGACACGGTGGATGAATTGCGTCAGCAGTACACGCTGACTTATGAATCGGCCAACGAGCGTTACGATGGCAAATGGCGTGCGGTGGAAGTTCGCATTGATAAACCGGCGCTCAGCGTTCGCACCCGGCAAGGGTATTACGCCCGCAAGCAAAAGGGATAAAACAAAGAGAGAGGCGATTTTGGAAAAATCGCCTCTCTCTTTGCGGATTTGGTCTCACCCTACAGCCTGATGATTTTGCTATCGAAACGTCCGTCATGTAATCCGCGAGTGGTGTTTCGGGTATCCACCACCAGATTGGCATTTTCGACCAGCCAGCCGTAATCAACCTTGCGATGGTCAGTGACGATAATCACGCAATCCGATTCCGTTACCAGAGTCTGGGTTAACTCTACGCCTTTCAGCCGGGAACCATTTCCTTCCAAATGAACTTCTGACACAAAAGGATCGTGGAAACAGACTTCTGCGCCGAGTTCCTGCAACTGTTCGATAATCGCCAAGGCAGGACTTTCGCGCATGTCGTCAATGTCGCGCTTGTACGCAACGCCCATAATCAACACTTTCGATCCATTGACGGATTTGCGGTGATGGTTCAAAGCTTTGGTCACCAACTCGACAACGTGTTCCGGCATGCGCGAATTGACTTCTTCGGCCAGCGAGATGAATCGCGCTTCGAACCCGTGCATTCGCGCTTTCCAGGACAGGTAATGCGGATCCAGCGGAATGCAATGCCCGCCAATGCCCGGTCCAGGATAAAAGGGCATAAAGCCGAAGGGTTTGGTGGCCGCTGCCGCAATGACTTCCCATGTGTCTATGTTCAGCGTGTGACAAAGTTGCGCCAGTTCATTCACCAGGCCGATATTCACCGCGCGGAACGTGTTTTCCAGCAGTTTGCAGGTTTCGGCAACGCGCGCTGAGCTGACCGGATGAACGTGGTCCACGATGGTGCCATAAGCCGCCGCCGCGACTTCTGCGCTGGTGGCGGTGACGCCGCCGACAACTTTGGTGATATTTTTCGTGTTGTATTTTTCGTTGCCCGGATCAACGCGTTCGGGCGAAAAGGCCAGAAAGTAATCTTCGTCCAGTTTGTGGCCGGTTTCGTCGAACATCGGTTTCAGCACTTCATCGGTGGTGCCGGGATATGTGGTTGATTCCAGAATGATCAACTGGCCTGGACGCATTCCTTCCTGAATTTTTTCCGAAGCCGCGAGGATGTAAGAAACATCCGGGTCTTTGGTTTTTCTGAGCGGTGTAGGGACGCAAATAATGATGATGTCCTGTTCCTTCAACAGGGTGAAATCCGTCGTTGCGCTCAGTTTTTTTGCGGCGACAAGCTCGGCAACATGCGAAGTCGGAACATCCGGGATGTAAGATTCGCCGCGATTGATGGCGTCCGCTTTTCGCGCATCAACTTCAAATCCTTTTGAGTCAAATCCGCTGCCTGCAAATTCGACCACCAATGGCAACCCGACATATCCCAGCCCGATCACGCCAACTTTCGCTGTGCGCGAAGCAATTTTTTCCAATAGTACGTGTTTGTTATTGTTCACCTGATTTTCCTTTTCCGATTCTTGCAGACTGATTCATTCGAGGGGAGCCGAATAAGATGCTAACTGGTTTTTGGAGAGTGTTTGCGGGTGATCAAAATCAGTGTCGGGTAATTTCTGGGGGATCACGCCTTAAACCTACAGTCGTTGTGGGGTCAGAAGGAAGGTTTTTTACAATGTTTGGTGGCTTGGGCTCAAGTCTTTTTTTAATTTTTTTGCCGCGTTGACCTTTTTCTAAATCGCGTGGTAGGGTGAATCCCTAGTTGGTAGAGTTCTTTTCATTACTTTCAGGTGCTCGCTGACCGTTCGACGGAAGCGAGAGAATAGGGAAGCGGGTGAAAATCCCGCGTGGTCACCGCCACTGTAAGGCCGTTATTTGCCGACGATGCTTGATGCCATTGCGCTGTTTTGCGCGAGAAGGCTGCCCCGTCGCCGCAGGCCAAGCCAGGAGACCTGCCTGAAAGTTGTTCGACGACTCTTCGGCTGAAAGAGCACGGCGGCTGGTTTTTCAGGCAAAATCTCCTTTTGGATTTCTAGTCTTCAAGCCTCAGACGCGCGCATTTCAGTCGCTGCGTCTGGGGCTTTTTGCTTTTTGGGCGTATGGAAAATCCACGGAAACAAATCCGAAACGTGTTGCTGACTGGCCTTGCGGCAGTGTTGTTGGCTTTGGGAATGGCCGCTTGTTCTCAGCGCAAGGCCGAGTCGGAAACGGATACTTTTCTGCCGATTACGGACAATCTGGGCCGGGAAATCAGGGTTAAATATCCGCCGCAACGCATCATTTCGCTGGCTCCGAGCGTCACTGAAATGCTGTTTGCCCTTGGCCTGAACGATCAAATTGTGGGCGTGACAAGCTATTGCGACTTTCCCGAAGAGGCGAAAAAGAAAGAAAAAGTCGGCGATACGCTCAATCCGAACCTGGAACGATTGATTGCCTTGAAGCCAGACCTGGTGGTGATTACCACAGCCAGCCAGTTGGAGCGGCTTTCCAAGCAATTAAGCGATCAGAACATTCCGGTTTACGTGGTTGATCCGAAAACCGTCAGAGACGTTGCCAAGGCGATTGCCTCTCTGGGATTGGCGACGGACATGGCGTCAGAGGGAAGAAAGCTGCAAACAGAAATGTTGAAACGCATAGATGCCGTCGAAGAGCGCGTTAAAAACTTGCCCAAGCCCAAAGCCCTGTACGTGCTGCAAGCCGCGCCTTTGATTACGGTTGGACGAAACACGTTCATTACGGATTTGATTCGGTTGGCGGGCGGAGAATCCATTACCGATGATCTGGAAACCGCTTATCCGCAATTGTCGCGCGAAACAGCGATTGCGCGCGCGCCGCAAGTTCTCATCGCTCCGGCCAGCCACGGCACTGAACTGGTGAAGGAAGAAGACTTGCGGCGAGATTTCGCTGTCACGCCCGCGCTGAAAACAAATCGAATCGTCCGCATCAACCCGGATTGGGCAGACCGTCCGGGGCCGCGCATTGTTGATGGGCTGGAACAATTGGCAGAAGGGCTGCATCCGACAAAAAAGTGAAGTCACAAACGCTGGCAGAACAAAACCTGAATCCTCCATTGGTTTCTATGACCAAAAGCTATCTGACAAGACGGCGAACAGCGATTGTTTTGTTTGTGCTCAGCCTGGCCTTGATCCTTTGTGCAATGGGTTCCTTGACGATTGGCGCCGAACACGTTGGCGGTTGGCAAATTCTGTCGGCGATTGCGGCAAAGTTAACCGGAACCGTTAGTGAATTGTCGCTGGAACAGGATGTGATCGTGTTCAGTTTGCGATTGCCGCGCATCGGTTTGGCCATCGGAGTCGGCGCAGCATTGGCAATGGCCGGAGCGGCGTTTCAAGCTTTGCTGAGAAATCCGCTGGCTGATCCGTATGTGCTGGGCGTTTCCGGCGGAGCGGCGGTTGGTTCAATCCTGGCGATTCTGCTGGCAGCGGAACTGGCGCTTGCGCAACCGATTTTCAGTTTTGCCGGGGCGATGGCTGCGACCTTGATTGTGTACAGGCTTGGCCGCCGCGACGACGACCCAGCGCGAATGGCGTTGGCCGGTGTCGTGCTTTCAACCTTTCTGGCGTCCATGATCGCGCTGATGACTTCTGTCGCCACCAACGTCAAGCTGCGGCAAATCACAATGTGGTTGTTGGGCGATCTTTCCAGCGGCAGCTATGAAGGATTGATGTTCGTGATGGCTTCCGTGGCAGTTTGCCTGGTCGGGTTGATGACGCAATCACGAGCGTTGAATTTGATGATGGTCGGCGAACGCGACGCCTTTGCACTGGGGGTGGAAATTTCGCGTGTGCGCTGGATCGTTCATTTGATGGCTTCACTGGTGACGGGCGCTGCGGTCGCTGCGGGCGGTGCGATTGGTTATGTCGGTCTGGTCGTTCCGCATCTGGTTCGGCTGGCAGTCGGCGCGGACAACCGATTGGTGATTCCCGCCAGCGCATTGGCCGGTTCGTTGTTGGTGTTGCTGGCGGACACGGTTGCGCGAACAGTGATTGCTCCGCGTGAATTGCCGACCGGAGCAATTACGGCGCTAGTGGGCGCGCCGGTGTTCATTTACCTGTTGGTCAGAGGCCGCGGCAAAAGCTGATGCTTTCCCTTCAAAACGTACATTTTGGCTATCCCGGTCGCGCGGTGTTAAGTGGCGTTTCGCTGGAAGTTCGCGCAGGAGAAGTTGTCGCGTTGCTTGGGCCAAACGGCACAGGCAAATCCACTTTGCTGAGCGTGGCCTATGGCGCGCTGCAACCGACAACCGGCGAAGTGTTGTTTGACGACAAACCGGTCAGTGGTTTTTCCAGGCGTGAATTGGCGCATCGCATTGCTGTGGTTGCGCAATCCGGCGAGCTTCGGTTTCCACTGACGGCGCTGGAATACGTTTTAACGGGACGGTTTGCGCACGCCAGCGCCATCGGATTCGACGCGCCGGGCGATGTTGAACTGGCAATGAAGGCATTGGCGGACACAGACGCTGCGCAATTTGCCAGCCGGCATTTCAACGAACTGTCCAGCGGAGAACGGCAAAGAGTTGTACTGGCTCGCGCCTTGGCGCAGCAGGCGAAACTGCTGCTGCTGGACGAGCCGACGGCCAACGCGGACATCGCGCATCAGGTTTCGCTGCTTCACCTGATTCGAGTTTTGACGCGGCAGCGCAAGCTCGGCGCGTTGGTCGTTACACATGAAATCAATCTGGCTGCGGAGTTCGCCGACCGCGTGGCATTGCTGAAAAACGGCAAACTGCTCGCTTGTGGTGCGCCGCCGGAAGTGATGACCGGTCAATTGCTGGGCGAGCTGTTTGCGACGTCGCTGCTGGTGGATACGCATCCCATCAGTGGAAATCCGCGCGTTTCGTGGATTGTGGAAAGATAAAAAGCAGCGAAAAGATGAAGAACAAATTGGCGGTTTCGGCGTGTTTGGATGGGCTGACCTTTTCGGCTTTGATTTCCTGTTCGCAACCTGCAACAGTAAAAACTCCAAACGCCCCGCCGATTGCCACTTTTCAATCGTCCCCCAGGTAAGTTCGTTGTCCCGGCTTCAGCCGGAATGTCTCAACAAGGATAAGTTTCCGCCTGAAGGCGGCACCACAAACAAGGAAGTAGAATGAAGTTCAAGTCATCCGGAATCATCGTTTTGACAGTGTTATTGGCCATGGGCGGCTTCGCGCAAAGCTCTCGCGGTTCGTTGGTCGGCAAGGTTGTGGATTCACGCGGCGCGGCAATTCGCGGAGCGCGCGTGGTGCTGTTTTTCAGCGGCAAAGTCGCATTGCGCGAAACCATCAGCAACGAGGCCGGCGAATTTGGGTTTGAATATCTGTTGCCAGGCAATTACACGCTTTCGGTCGAAGCCGACGGATTGACGCAGCAAGGTGGGGCGCAGCCGGTCCAGGTTGCTGCCGGTCAGCAATTCCAGATTGCCATTCCGCTGGTGGCTGCCGCGATTGAAGATTCGGTGATTGTTTCGGCGACGCGAACGGAATCGCGTTCGGGGGAAAGTCCAGCCAGCGCTTATGTGATTTCCGCAACGGATTTGTTGCGGTCTCAGCGCGTGAATATTTTTGATGCCCTGCGCGCTTCGCCAGGAGTCACGGTGGCGCAAACCGCCCGTCGCGGTGGAACGACTTCGCTTTTCGTTCGTGGAGGCGAATCGGATTACACCAAAGTTCTGATTGATGGCGTTCCGGTCAACGACGCGGGCGGAGCTTTCGACTTTGCTGATTTCACTGCCGACAACGCAGCGCGCGTAGAACTGATTCGCGGTGCGCAAAGCGCTGTTTATGGTTCCGATGCAATGGCCGGAGTGCTGCAATTCATCACGCATCGCGGTTCGACTTCCGTGCCGGAATTTGAATATTCCGGCGAAGGCGGCAGCTTTGGGTTTAGCCGCCAGTTTGCGCGGCTATCGGGCGCGACCGGGCCGTTCGATTATTCGTATAGCTTCACGCACCTGAGAACTGACGGACGCGACCGCAATGACGATTATCTGAACCGCATTGCATCGGCGAATTTGGGCTACCGTCTGACTGCGCGCACGCAGTTCCGCTTTACAGGTCGCAGTGAAAATTCCAGCGTAGGCATTCCGGGCGCAACTGCCATCCTTTTTCCGGATCCTGACGAACGCGCGCGCCGCCGCCGCATCATTGCTTCGGGAAAGATTGATGACCAAACCACTGCGCGCTGGCATCAAAGCCTGACCTTCGTTTTTTCCGAAAGCAATTACAACAGCTTCGATCCGGCAGCGCAGGATTTGTCGAAGCCGAATACACCGCCCGACACTACGTTCGCATTCAATGATTTCCAGTCGGCATTTAACAACCATCAGCAACGCAAAGGGCTGCGGTATCAAACCGAATTGATTTTGCCGCGCAATCATCTGGTTTCGGCGGGAGTGGATTTTGAACAAGAACGCGCCGTTTTCGACAGCGGCTTCGCCGGTCAAAGCCGCGTGGCGTCTGACCGCAGAAACGTCGGCGCTTTCCTGCAAGATCAATTTGCGTATTCGAATCAGTTATTGATTACGGCTGGCGTCCGCGTTGAAAACAATCGAGCGGATGTTCCGGCCAGCTTGTCTACGATTCTGACTTCGCTCGGCTCTACGTCATACAGCGGCAGCGTCGGTTTTGGGACACAAGTAATGCCGAAAATCGCGGCGATCTATTTGCTGCCGACCGGCAATCTGCAATCCCTGGTGGGAATGGCGCGGCTGAAAGCCAATTACGGGCAGGGCATTAAAGCGCCTTCGCTGGTCGAAGCCTTTAGCCCCAGCCCCTTCTTTCTGGGCAATCCGGCGCTGAAACCGGAACGCGCGACCGGGTACGATTTCGGCGTCGAGCAGTTTTTCTGGAAAGACCGCTATCGTGTCGAAGTCACCTACTTCGAAAATCGCTTCCGCGATCAGATTGCTTTCGTTGGCGATGCGGCAACGTTTGGCGGACCGATCAAACTGGCCGACGGACGGCTGACCCATTACGTAAATAATGACCGGGCAATTTCGCGCGGGATGGAAATCGCAGTTTCGATGAGTCCGCACAAGCGGCGTTTGTTCATTGGCGGCACGTACACACTACTGAAAACCAAGCTTGAATCCGCTGCCAACATCATTGATTTTTCAACCGGCACGCTGATCGCTAACCCGGAAGTCGGCTTTTCGCTGTTGCGTCGCCCGCGCCATTCGGGAACGTTGAACGTGGCGTGGATCGGCGACAAGTGGGAACTGAATCTGGATGGATTTTTCGTTGGTCGCCGCCGGGATGCTGATCCGGTGACGTTTGCCAAGTTCCTGCTCAGTGGACAGCCGATTTTCAACGACGCCTACCAGCGCGTGGATTTGGCGGGCACTTACCGCTTCACGTCGCGCATTGCGATGTTTGCGCGGATTGAAAATCTGCTCAATCAGGAATACCAGGAAGTGCTGGGCTATCCGGCTTACAAGCTGAATTTTTCTGCCGGGATGAAGTTCCGAATCGGTGGCGGAAAATAGTTGGGGAGTGCGGCGGCTCGATATGCCTCTGACGAATTCAAACACCGGAAAATTATCCATTTGCCATTGACCATTACGCATTATTCGACAGGTAAGAAGACTTTCTTTTACCCGATCATTTAATGGCCAATGCCAAATGGTTAAGGGTCAATTCTGAATTCGCCAGCAGTGTCGCTCGACGCCGCTTTTGTGTTCGCAACCAGGGCGATTCACTGGAAGGAAAGTTTTTGTAAAGAAAGCCAAAGCGGCGTCGAGCTGCCGCACCCCAAAAGTTTGCCATTTCACGCACTTGCGATTTGATCTGCCACGCGGTAAGCGCGTTCGATGAGTTTGGCCAACCCGATCTGGCCAAGATAATTTCCCACCAAAGCCATGTGTTTGGGCAATGGCGGCAAAGTCGTCAATATACGCTCCAGCGACAAGGTGTAGTGCGGCAATGCCTGCGGCCAGCGTGTGGCGTGAAAACTTAATAGCGGTTCTTCTGTGCCAACCAACAGCGCGTGATTGCGGCGCAAGATTGCTTCCAGTTCCGCATCGTTCAGGTTGGCAGCGTCACGATCCATAGCACCACCCAAAATCCAGGTTTCGGATCGTACATCACTGCGTCCCGCAAACGTGCATTCGTTAAACAATACGCCCAAGGCGCGAATGTCGCCTTTGCGAGGGAACAAACAGCCGAAGCCTTTCGGTTGCCGTGGGCTGGGTTCGTAAAAACAGGTTGCCGTGACAATGGGCAAAAGTTCGATTTGCTGCAATCGCTGGCTGAATTCGGGCGCGTGGGGGGCCAGCAATTCCGCTGCCTGGGAAGCTGAAGTGCAAATTACCGTTGGCGCATCGCGTTCGATTTGCGCGGCTTGATTTAATTCAATGGAAACGCCTTGCTGGCGCAGAAAACCAGCCAATCTATCCACCAGTTCCTGCATGCCGCCTTGCGGAGACACTGTGCCTCGAACAGAAGGTTTTACTGGTTTCACATGTCTATTATGACGGGCGGGTTCCAGCCCCAGACCTTTGCGATTGAAAATCAAACTGGCGCTCAGCACTTCGGCATCGCTGGCATAAATTCCGCCCATCGCCGGAGTCAGCGCGTGGCGCACGGCAGCATCACTCAGCAAACGATTGCCCCAGACAGCCAAAGTTTCGCCTGCGTCAGGCCGCCAATGGCCCAGGTGGCGGACCAGCCCGGCTCCCAGCCGCAAACTTTCGGCAATCGTCAATGGCCAGCGGCGCGGTTGATCACGCCAAAAATATCGCGCGCGACTTTGCGGTTGCAGCGGTTGCAGCGTCACGCCGATGTCTGCGCACAGCGCTTCCAACCGCACGGAATTGATC
>CAYLJQ010000098.1:0-14728 GCA_964383955.1 uncultured Heliomicrobium sp.
ACACCTGCAACATGAACGAGCAAAACGTTTAATGACTGGTTTTGGAGGCATGATTGCCTTTGAAACAGGTTCTCTTGCGGCAGCGCGAAGTGTATTGGATAATGTCCGCCTCTGCGCACTCGCTGAAAGCCTCGGCGGCGTTGAAACATTGATTTCCCATCCGGCGACAATGACACATGCTTCAGTTCCGGTAGAGCAACGCGCACGGTTGGGTATTTCGGATGGGCTGGTGCGAATTTCTGTCGGAATTGAAGATGTTGAGGACATCATTGCAGACTTAGACTTGGCGCTCGAGCGAGCGTAGAAAAAGTGAAAAGGTGAATTGTGACAAGTGACCGGCAGCAGTAAACCACTCACGAATCACTTCATCGCTAATCACTCATCACTAACTTTATGGCCGAGTTTCCAACCATCAACTTAGCGCTTTATGCCCAAACAGATGTGGGAATGGTGCGCAGTGGCAACGAGGATAATTTTCTTATCCTTGACCTTTCAACCGGTAAAAGCTGGACAGCCACCGACGAAGAGCCTCAGGATTTATTGACCTATACGCAAGGATACTACGGCACATTGCTCGCAGTTTCCGATGGTATGGGAGGCGCTTTAGCCGGTGAAGTTGCGTCACGAATGGCGGTTGAAACCGTGCGTGACCGTATGCTGCAGCTTCAGGCGCACGACATTTATGGCAAGATGCCGTTTCATGAACGCATGCGTCTGGCCGTAGAAGAAGCCAACCTAGTCATTCATGCTGACGGGCAAACAAATCAATTACACAGAGGGCTGGGAGCGACGTTTACTTCAGTCGCTATCAATGGTGACAATTTATATTTTGCCCAAGTCGGTGACAGCCGGGCTTATTTGATTCGGCAAGGCCAGATTTGCAGAATCACGAAAGATCAGTCGCTCGTCCAGCAATTGATTGATGCCGGCCAGATCACTGAAGAAGAAGCTGAAACGCACAGCTACCGCAACGTTATTTTGCAGGCTTTGGGAGCGCATAATAATGTCAATGTTGAAGTAAATTCGGTTCATCTTTGCCAGCTTGATACCTTGTTGCTATGCAGCGATGGTTTATCGGGAAAGATACATGCGAACGAAATCGCCGAAATCGTCAATGAAGCAAGTGACTTCAAATCGGCTTGCCAAGCCTTGATCAACCTGGCGAACGAGCGTGGCGGCGAGGACAACATTACAGTTATTATCGTACAGTTTTCCGGCTCTGGGTTGCCAATCCCCAACGGAACAATTGAGCCACAAAGTCTGGCCCGTTCGCCCGATACTCCAACAGAAATCAGTTGGAACTCTGGCGCCACCACCGATCCGCTGGAGAATCCGCTTGCCAATCAAATGGCGCCATCAGAGGCTGATGGCGCCAGAAAAACAGAACCTTTACCGACCCCGCCAAAGCAAGCCACGTCCTTTACTGCGCCGCTTTTTAAGCAACAAGACGAGCGGAAACGCACGAATGATTTATCCGATCGTGTTGAGCCGATTACTGCCGTTTTTGCCATCGAAGATCTTCAAGCGGATGTGCCAAATTTCAATGATCATGCGCACTCTGCCACTACTGCGCCCATTGGTGGGCGAAACACGAAACCCCTTTCGGCTGTAACCACTCAATCAGTTGAAATTCCTGATTATGCCCGAGCCGCTCAACCTCCTTCGTCGAAAAATGCCAATGGGAATGGGTCTTCGGCAGGGAAAAATCCTTCCAAGGCCAACCTTCTGATTTTCTTTACACTGGTGGTAGCCGGAATCGCCGGATTGACTTTTTTGGCCATGACTTACTTCAAAGACCAAAAGGCTGCTCAAAAGAAGATCAACCAAGAACAAGAAGAGGTGCAGAAGGAAAAGCAGGGAAGCGTTAGCCTGGTAAAAGATAGAATCACAGCTTTGAAAAACAAGCTTGTAACGCCCAATAAACCATCGATTGAGAGCAAGCTTGAGTATTGGCGCAATCGCCTAAGCGAATTCGAGCAGCAACTTGACGGGCTGAGTGACAAATCGCCTGACGAAGTGAAAAAGGTTTGTTCAGATATTGAAGGGGAAATTCAAAAAATTGACGACGAATTTAACAAAGCTCAAGGGTTGCTCCCCGCCAGCAAACTCAACCGTGAGCCGATAAAAGTATAACCGCACTTCAAAGCATCACCACGAAAACTGATCTCACACCAGCCACTTTTCGAACTTCAGCAGCCAGATTTCCCACATCTACCGAGCTTTTCGCAGGAATCTTCAACGTAACCATTCCATCCTTGACCGAATAATGCACTCCATTCCAGTCATTGCGTTCAAAGAAAACTTCCGCCAGTTCTCGAGCGACCTCTTCATCGTTTCGTCGAATTATTGAAACAGCTTTTCGCCCGCCAGCGCGGGTGGCGCTTTTAGTTCCTTCCACAGAAGCTTTGGCTGCATCCTTGGATTTCGACGCAACATAAACGCCTCCGTCCCAGCCTTTTTCCAATGTGTAGCGTGTGCCTTCTTTCGTTTTCGATGCTGCATACGCGCCTGCATCCACGCTTTTTTCCAGGCCAAACCGCGCCCCTTCTTTAACGGCTCCTACGGTGCGTTCAGCCAAGTTCGGATCGTTTGGATCCGGGGCTGGGTAAGGCAATCCAAGATTTTCGTATGTGGCTGAATCAATGTTGCCACTAGCGGGCAAACCGCTTTTGCGCTGGTAGGTTTTCACCGCTTCACTGGTACCGGCATCAAGCTTTCCGGTGATCGCAGTCTTTAAGTACCCCAATTCACGCAGCTTCACCTGAACGGCGATGACTTCGTTTTTGTTGATCCGCGCACCTGGAGGCAGTTTTTTTTCAGCAGGCTGTTGAGCCGATCCGAGCGCAAAAAGCAGGCAAACCGCCGTTAGAATCGAAATGGCCTGCCGGATTGTTTTACTGGTGATTGTCTGAGTTCTCATCGGATTTCTTGTCGCGTTTGCGCGATTCGCGCGGAATCTGAATGCGGTATTTGCGAATTTTGCTGTACAGGCGAGGGCGGTAAATTCCCAGCACCTGCGCCGCGGCTTGTTTATTTCCTTTGGTGCGCTTCAGCGTTTGTTCAATGACGACTCGTTCTATTTCTTCCAGGGTCATTTCCGGCGGAATGTAAAACGCTTGCGGAGATTCTTCCGACAACGAGTGTTCGCCAAAGGGCAAATCTTCCGGTTCTATGCGCGAACCTTTGGCCAGCAGCACAGCGCGTTCAATTGCGTTTTGAAGTTCACGGACATTGCCGGGCCAGCGATGCGCGAAGATTCTGTGATATGCCGTTTGCGTAAAGCCTTGCAGGGGGCGACTGTATTTGTCTTTGAATTTTTGGAAGAAGAAATCGGTCAGCAGTTGCAAATCTTCGGCGCGTTCCCGCAAAGGCGGCACATTGATGGTGATGGTCGAAACTCTGTAAAACAAATCTTCGCGCATCAATCCTTCTTTAATCGCTTCGCGCGGTTCGCGGTTGGTGGCGCAGATCAACCTGAAGTCCGCTTCAAAGGTTTCCGTTGAGCCAACCGGGCGAAAACGGCGCTCTTCCAGCACGCGCAATAGCTTGGGTTGTAATTCAATCGGCATTTCGCCGACTTCGTCCAGCATCAGGCTGCCGCCCTTGGCTTGAGCCACCAGACCGGAACGATTCTGAATCGCTCCCGTGAATGCGCCTTTCACATAGCCAAATAATTCGGCTTCAATCAGTTCCTTCGGCAAAGCAGAGCAATTTACTTTGACGAATTCGCTGGCAGAGCGCAGCGAATTGAAGTGAATCGCATTGGCGATCAATTCTTTACCGGTGCCGGATTCGCCGATGATCAACACATTGGCATCGCTTTTGGCCACGCTGGTAATTGTTTCGTAAATCATCTGCATGGATTTCGACCCGCCGATGATGTTGGAAAACTCCTGCTTCTGAAAATGTTTTCGCAGGCTTTCCGATTCGCTGACCAGTCGTTGGCGTTCAATCGCCTTGTCTACCAGCAACAGAATCTGCTCCGGCTCAAAGGGTTTTTCAACGAAATAAAATGCGCCTGACTTGGTTGCTTCCACAGCTTCCGAAACGGTGGCGTGGCCGGTGATGACAATTACTTCTGTGTCCGGGGAACGCTCCTTGACCAGGCGTAGTAATGACAAACCTCCTTGCCGATCATCAGGCAATTGCAGGTCTGTGATGACCAAATCCGGTGTCAGTCGTTCCAGCATCGAGCGTGCGGTGCCGAAACTTGAAGCAACTTCTACATTGTATCCTTCGGCGCCCAGCAGCAAACGCAGTCCATCAGTTATCGAAGGTTCGTCGTCTACGACTAAAATTTTGTTGTCACTTTTCAAGAGCGAGTGTCTCCAGCAATCTCACCAATTTCAAACTACAAATTTCTAAACTTAAATTTCAAATGTCATCCTGACTTCTGAGCCGGTCGGAAATGCGGCCAGAATGGCAACTGTTCCTTCGTGCGCTTCGATTATGCGCCTGGCCAGAGTCAGATTGAGCGAACTTTTGTTCATCCGTTCGGTCGTGAGCAAGGAAAATAACGAATGCCGTTGTTCTTCGGTTAGTTGTTCGCCTTGGTCAAAAATCGAAAGCACCACAAAGCGCTCCGAACAATGCAGCTTCAGCGCCAGTCGAGCATTTTCCGGAGAAACCTCGATCGCTCTGGCAAGAAGCGCGCTGAGCGCCAAAAGCATCTGCTGTGAATCCAGTCGTAACGTTGGCACCTCGGAAAATTCCGTTTCCAGCTTTAACTGGCGTTCAACAATTTTGGGTTGAAGCTGGGTGATTGCCAGTTCGACCAGCGAAGCAGGTTGAATCTCGTTCAGTTTCAGGTCAACCGGGCGCGACAGCTTCACCACCAGCGACGCGTTTTCTGCCATCTCGTTCAAGGTATGGACGATTTTGTCGGCAATTTCCAATCCTTCGGCGACATCAGGATTTGCGGCGAAGCGCTTTTTCAAATAAGCGGCGTACAGTTTGATGCCGCCCATCTGATTCTTGAAATCATGAATCAGGCGGATGGTGGTGCGCCCCATTTCTACCATTTCCGTTTGATCTACGGTTTCCGCAGTCAATTCCACCGCGAACAACGGAACTGATTGAAAACCGTTGAGCCGTCGCAGAGACAGCCGGCGTTTGTTCAATCCGCAATTTACTGCCAGCCAGGTTGCCGATTGTCCGTTGGTGACGAAGCTTTCAAATAACGCCACCAGTTCCGCACAGTCAACTTTTTCAGCAAACTGCGACAACAGCGCGGCTTCCGATACTGTTTTTCCTTCCGGCGGTTTATTGCCATTGAGCAACAAAACTGTTTCTCGATCTGCTGTCACAACTTGACCGTCTGCTTGGCACAAAAGCATTAACGCTTCAGGAATGTTTGCAGTCATCGCTACACCCAGGGAAACAGGGGAGGAAGTGAAGGGGAAAATTGTTGATTGAATACTGCCGCTACAGCGTTCGTATGCTAACAAACCGGCCTGCCAATGAGAAGGGAAGATGCTGGCGCGGCAACTACTGGCATTCCGTGACGCCATCCTTTATGAAACTGTGATGCCAAATGCCGGGCGCATAAGCGTTTTCAGTCAGCACAGGAGTCCTGCCTTCCAAATCAGTGCCAGAAAAAGACAACCGAAAGCGCAGTTTGGCATCGCTGGTGACTTCGCGTTCAAATCGTTCGCGGATGCCTTGTTGACTATATGACCTGGTGGCAAGGCAAAAGCCCTTTTTCTGTTCGTTGTAATTTGCATAGCCCGGAATCAACTCCACCGTGAAGTTATAAGTGACTCCGGCTTTGAACGTTGGGCGTCCTCCAAAAAACATCTGTTGAGGAGTTTGCAAACCGGTTGGCAAGGGATCAACCTGGCTTCGGTACAGCTTCAAGCTCAGCGCACCCGTGTAAGTGTTGGTGATACGCTCCGGATAAGCCTGTGGATAAGGAGAATACTGGCCATCAACGGGAAACCGGATCGAATATTTCAACCGCACGCCAATCGGATGCCCGTTTTCTGACAGCATCGGTTCGTCCGACCAGTTTAAGACTTGAGCGCGAACGATTTTGTATTCGCCAGCGACTGCGTTTTTGTCCCAATCCTGAACCGGTTGAGAGGCAATGGCGGCACCCGGAGCATCTGGTTGCGAGTTTATAGGTTCAGCCGCCGCAGGGCGCACCAGCCAGTAAAAGACGCGTTGGAATGTTTTACCGCTGGAATCGCGGCCTCGCGCGCGAATGCGAAACGGTTGGTCCGGCGTTTCCAGCAACAACGTAAAATTGTACGGATTGGAAAAATCGCTTTGACGAATTTTGATGGGAGCGATCAATTCGCCCTGTTCGCTGATGGACTGAAATTCCATCGCTTCGATGTTGAAGCCGGAAGCATAAAATTGGGCTTGCTGGCGAGAACCGCGCACTGGTTGAAATTTATCGAGCTGATGAATCAGGTTCCGCGCAAAAAACTGCATGCAGCAAATGTAGAGATCGCCTTGCGCCCAGGCCGCAGCGTTAAAATTGCCGGAGCCGCTCAAACGCATCTTCCACAAACCAGGGCGAGGATCCCACATGGCAATGGTTCTTCTGCCATCTGTCACTGTATCCAGAATGTTGGGTTCATTGAGCGGAATCACACGACCCGTGGGAGAAATCATCTCAAGCTTGAAACTTTCATTCGAGCGCACAGAAAAGAAAACCCGCAGGACGCCCACTTCAACAGGCACTTCTATATCCCGAGCTTCGCTGGTTAGATTCCCAGATAGGAGTGTGATGTATTGCTGATTCGGGTCCTCCTGGAGTGCAACAGATGCCTCGGCCACGAATGGCTTCATCCAAAGTCCGAAGCTGATCAGCAGGCTGGCAGCGGCAAACGACATCAAAAATGGTTTCAACTTCATTGTGGAATTTCCTGCGAACAAGCGGTTTGACATGTTGAGAGCGAAGCTTTCCAGTTTGGGCAGGCTTCGTCAAGTCCCGGCGCGCAAATAGAAACGGCATCTGCTTGGACTGTAACTGCTTGGCCGTGATAGATTGCGTCAGTTTTTCCCACAAACAAAAAACTCATTCAAGGAGGAAGCCGAATGCCTGATCGTGTTCTGATTGCCGATGATGACCGCGACGCCCGCGTTTTGTGGACAGCAGTCGCCGAAGCTGAGAGTTTGAAAGTTATTGAAGCCGAAGATGGTCGTCAGGCGATTGAGATTTTGACCCGGGACGCAAATTTCGACCTGGTCATTCTGGACGTGAACATGCCTTTTGTTGAGGGGTACGAAGTCTTACGGCATATGCGGCAGGACGACCGATTAAAAGAGATTCCAGTCATTATCTCCACTGCCGATCGAACAACGCGCGGGCTTACCGGAGTGCCTGTGGACGGCAAAACATCCTTCATCAACAAAGCTTCCGGTTTGGACAACATGCGACGTGGAATTACTGCAGCGCTGGGCAGGCAGTAATCTTCTCTACTTTTCGGCAACAATTATGTCTCAGGACCATTGTCCGCTATGCAGTCGCTCCGGGCGTCAAGCTGTGGAAGATGCGGACGAATCTCTCATTTCGTTGATCCAATCCAACCAGCCAGGCTGGCAACCTGCGCACGGGCTTTGCCAGCCTTGTTTTGATTTGTTTCGCGGGGCGCGCGATCGTTTCAACGCCAATCCAAAAATCTTCCGCGATGGCGAATATCACATTTTGCCAACCCCATTGCGCGTCGGCGCAGATGAACGTTTTGCCGGACGCGGAGTGACAATCGCCTTTCTGGATTCAGGGTTTTATCCGCACCCGGATCTGATCGAACCTTGTAATCGAATTCTGCGCTACGCCAATGTTGCCGACCCAAATTTCGACGAAAGAGAATTCAAAGAACCAAACGATTCCAGTTGGCACGGAATGATGACTTCAGTCGTTGCCGCTGGGAATGGGCATCTTTCAGGAGGCGCATATCGCGGGTTGGCTTGCGAAGCCAATCTGGTGCTGGTCAAGGTCGGTTCTGCCAATCGCATTGTTCACGAAGACATACAGCGCGGGCTGGAATGGGTGATCGAACATCGTGCCGAACATGAGATTCGCGTCGTCAATGTTTCTTGCGGAGGCGATTACGAAGCATCTTACTTGACCGATCGCTTGTCGCAAGCTGCAGAGCAAGCTGTCAAAGAAGGCATTGTCGTTGTCTGCGCGGCAGGGAATTCAGGGAGCGGCGACAACCACCCAGTTTTACCGCCAGCTTCGGCGCCATCGGTTATCACCGTCGGGGGCTTCAACGACAAAAACACTTTGGAGCTTGCCGATAACGCTGCTTACCATTCTTCTTACGGGCCAACGATTGACGGACTGCAAAAGCCGGAAATTGTCGCACCGAGTATCTGGCTGGCTGCGCCAATTCTTCCCGGAACGCCGACTGCCGCAGAAGCCAGGCTGTATGACATGCTCCAGGATTCGCCGGACAGCGAATTGCGAGACGTGCTGAAAGCCAGTTCAGGAATTGATGCGCAGCTTGACGCCGCCAGCGATTTGCCAACTTACCTGCTTCGCCAATTGGTTTCGATCAAGATCCACGATGCCAACGTCATCAGCGGCCATTACAAACACGTTGATGGAACCAGCTTTGCCGCGCCGATTGTTGCCTCTGTTGCCGCCCAAATACTGGAAGCAAATCCTCGTCTAACGCCTCAGCAAGTCAAACGAATCCTGATGGATACGGCCATCCGGCTGGACAGTGTGACGGTTGATCGGCAGGGAAGCGGAACGATCATTCCTGCACGGGCTGTCGAACGAGCGCTACAATTCCAATGAGATGTATTTGCCAGGATGTATTTAATTGACGGCAACAATGTGATTGGCCAGCGTGGCAAAGGCTACGAAAACTGGCATCACGACAAACCAGCTTCGCGCCGTCGGTTGCTTGCTGATTTGGCTCGGCTGGCACGCGTGAAGAAGCTGCGTCTGGCAGTCGTTTTCGATGGTGCGCCGGATAGCGCCTTTCCGGATGGTTCAAGTTTTCGTGGGGTGAAAATCTTTTATGCGCGGCAGAATTCTGACGCGGATGCTCGCATCGTCGAAATGGCCGAAGCCGAGCGCAGCAAAAAGAACTTGATTGTCGTGACTTCGGACAATCGGCTGGCTCAGCGCGTCAGAGTCAGCGGCGTTCGAGTCATGCGCTCCGGCGAGTTTCGCCAGATGATGGAAGACGCAGTAGACGCCAATGGCACCGAAGACCCTGAAGTTGCCGAAAGCGAAATGGACGAATGGATGCGGTATTTCGGCGTTGATGAGCATGACGATTCAGAGCATTGAGCAGGGGCGTCTAGGCTTGCGGCCCATTGCGTTGGCCAATACAATCCGCGCGCACCTCCCACGCAAATAGGCGTGATCACTTCAAAAGGAATCCTCTTATGAATCAAACTTCCAAACGATGGTTTTTAGGTCTTGCTGTGTTGCTGGCTGCCGTGGCTTTCACACTGAGTCGGTGGGAATCTGCCGAAGCGGCAATGGACAATGGTTCGCCGGAAAAAAGCGGCGATGCTTCAACAAAGCCAACCAAACGCAATCAGCCAACACCGACCTTCAATAAAGAGGTGGTTCGCATCCTCCAGAAAAATTGCCAGACCTGTCATCATCCCGGCGACATCGGCCCCTTTTCGATGATGAATTACCAGGAAACCCGCCCGTGGGCAAAAGCCATACGCGAAGCCGTCATCGTGCGCCGAATGCCGCCGTGGAAACCTGCTGCGGGTTGTGTGGATTTGAAAGATTCTCGCAGTCTGACGCAGGAAGAAATCAACACCATCGTGGCTTGGGCGGATAGCGGCGCGCCGGAAGGCTTGGCGGCGGATTCGCCTCCAACGCAAACATTTCCCGATGGATGGCCGCTTGGCGAACCGGATTTCGTCGCCAACATGGAAACAGACTTCACGCCGCCGCAAGGCCAAGACACATATCGCTGTTTCAGCATTCCGGTTTCGGCGTTGCGCGGCGACCGTTACATTCAGGGGCTGGATGTGCGTCCCGGCAATCGCAAAATCGTGCATCACGTTATCGCTTATCCCGATCCGGGCGGAAAATCCGTAGCGCTGGATGCTGCCGAGGCGGGGCCGGGATACACCTGTTTTGGCGGGCCGGGGTTTGATATTTCGGCAAGCCTCAATGATGTCATTGCTGGCAAGTCGTTTATGCTCGGCGGATGGGCACCCGGCGTTCGCGGCTACTTTTCGCCCGAAGGCGCGGGCACGAAAATGCCCGGAGGCGCAAACGACCGGGTTGTTCTGCAGGTGCATTACCATCCCACGGGCGAAGCGGAAACCGACCGCACCTCCGTTGGGTTTTACTTTGCCAAAAAGCCTGTGCAAAAAAGCCTGCTGTTGCTGCCGCTGGTCAATAACACGTTCACGATTCCGGCTGGCGCCAAAGAGCATGTGGTGACGCAGACTTTCGATGTGCCTGCGTTGATGGCCGGTAAAATTGTCGGCGTAACCCCGCACATGCATCTGCTGGGCAAGCAGATCAAAGTGGAAATCACACGGCCTGGCCAACCGACGCAATGCCTAATCAATGTGCCCAGTTGGGACTTCAATTGGCAGGGAGCGTACTTGTACCAATCGCCAGTGACAGCGCCGGGCGGCTCAACGGTCAAACTTTCCTGTACCTTCGACAATTCCACAGACAATCCGTTTAACCCCAACACTCCACCGAAGGCTGTTCGCTGGGGAGAAGAGACGACAGATGAAATGGCGTTGGCATTCATCGCCTTCACGCTGGATTTGTTTTCCGTCACACCTTCGTCGCCGCAACTGTCTGCTGTAGAAGTGGATAGCAGCGGCAAACTGTCGGTGACGGGCAGCGGATTTCAGACCGCCGCCGACATTGAAATCAATGGCCGCAGCATTCGCGATTCACGCGACGAATCATCAACACTTTCGACTAAGCTGTTTTCGCCCAATCTTTGGAAGGTATACGCGTCTCCTGGCCAGGAAGTCAGCGTGACGGTGTTGAACCCGGATGGCATTCGTTCTCCGGCGGTGAAATTTACTCGCCCCGGAACCTCGCGCGCGGTTTCGGCAGTTTCGGCGGCAAATTTTTCCGGGGAATCGCTTGCGCCGGAAGCAATAGCGGCGGCTTTCGGAACGAATCTGGCGACAACGGTTGTCGTCGCAAACTCGACTCCGCTGCCGACGGAACTGGCTGGAACCAAAGTCTGGGTCAACGGAGAATTAGCGCCGTTGTTTTTCGTCGCTCCATCGCAAGTCAATTTCCTGATTCCCGTCAGCGCACAAGCTGGCACGGCGGTGATTGAAATTGCCGCTGCGGATGGCTCGCTGTCTCGGGGAACGATCAACCTGGCTTCTGTCTCGCCTAGCCTGTTTACTTCAAACGCTTCTGGCACCGGCGCTCCGGCGGCTGTGGTCACCAAAGACGGCGTGAACTTCAGCGCGGTGGGCAACGCCGATGGCTCGTCAAATTTGCTGGATATTGGCGATTATCTGGTGCTGTTTGGAACCGGGCTTCGGAAAGCTTCGGCGTCTTCTGTCCGAATCACGATTGGAGGACGCGACGCTCCAGCGCAATTTGTCGGCGCACAAGGCGGATACGCGGGACTTGATCAGATCAACACGCAGATTCCGGCTGGCGTCACCGGATTGGTGGATGTCACGGTTTCGATCAATGGCAAGCTGGCAAATACCGTAAAACTGAGAGTCCGATAGCTTCGGCAAAATAAAACAAAGGCCATTTCAACTTTTCAAGCTCAAGGCTGTGAAGAGTTGAAATGGCCTTTTTGATTTTATCGCGATCAATTTACCGCGCCAGTTGCAGGCTTCGCAGAATCTGCTGAAACGCTGCTTTGTAGGCTTCGGCTTCGTCTTCGGGAGCGATGGTGATGATGTAAAACATCCGCTTGTCAGCCGTCACCGTCGTGTAGGTAATGTCAATTTCAGCAACGCCATTGATTGCCGAAGGACCGGCCACGGCTGCGGCCAAAGCCGTCTGCCCAGCCAACGTCGTTTGCTTAATTTGCCCAACAGGCTGGAAATCGGCGTTGGTTTCAAGCTGGCGTTGAATAAAAGCTTGCGTTGCCGAAGTCAGATCGCCTTGGCGAACTGGCATTGCGCCGATAAAGATTCCGTGCGTGACCATCATCGAATCTTCGGCTTGATTTGGCAGTTTTCCGTAAGCGCCTTTCGGGGCAAAGATGTAATTCGACTGATCGACTCGCAAAAGGTCCCAGTTGCCGGGAATTTGCAGCGCGAAGGAATTATCTTCCGATTGAAAGCCTTTGAACGGAGTCATCGGACGTGGAGGGCGCGTGCCAAGTTCCAAATTGGCTGGGTCTTTGCCGATGCGGCGAAGCTGGCTGTTGGCGCTCATCTGCGGCGTTTGCCCGGTCAGCCTGGCTTTGACTTGTTCAAACTCCGGAGTCGTGTGAGTCGGGTTTGCGGCAACTGGCAAGTTCTTGATTTCAGCCAGAATGTATTCGATGCGATTTCCCGGGTCAGGATGATCGCTGAGCATTTCCGGCACTCGCTGCCCGCCTTCGGCCTGAAGCGTTTTGAAGAAATTGGCCATATCCCGCGGATCGTATCCGGCTTCCGCAATAATCCGAGCGCCTTCGATGTCGGCCTGTTTTTCCGCCGTGCGGCCGTTTTTCAGGAACATCAGGTTTGCGCCAAGCCCGCCGATGGCGCTGACGGCTCCGCCAAGATCGCCTTGTTCTCCGCCGGAAGCCAGCGTGCCCAGAATTCCCAACCCCAATTGCGCAATGCGCTGTTTGGACGCCTGATTGGTTCCGTGGCGCAAGGCTGCGTGCGCAATTTCATGCGCTATCACACCAGCCAATTCGCCTTCGTTGCGCGCAGCGGCAATGGTTCCGGCATTGACGAACAAAAAGCCGCCCGGCAAGGCGAACGCATTGATCTCTTTTGTCGCCACAGTGCGAAATTGGTAAGGGAATTTTTCGCCTGCGGCTTTGGCTGCCAATTTTGCGCCCAACTGGCTGACGTAATTCGCAATTTGCGGATCGTTCAGCATCGGTGTTTCGCGCAAAATTTGCTCCGCCGATTGTTTCCCAATTTCGATGTCCTGTTCGGGAGAGAAGAAATTCATGCCGGGTTGAAACTTCGGTTGTGAACGCGATCCCGGCGGCGCCTGCAACGATCCACCACCGCTGCAAGCTTGTCCCACGACCAACGAAATGGCTAAAAACGAAAGTATCAGTTGTTTTCTGAACATAGTTTTGTTTCCTCAAGGCAGAGAATAAACAGGATTTGCAGGATTAAACAAGATGGCTTTTTTTTGATCCGGGGAAGGGGCTCAATTTTGTTTGTTTCCCGCCGAGCGAGTGGAAAAGGGACGATAAAGTTTTGACGCCATTTTGGTCACCGTTTGGCGCGAAACAAACCTCTCAAAAAAGACCATCGCGGAATTGCCAAAACCCGAAACCACGAAGCTTCGATTGGCGGCCAGCGCTTTCAAACTGGCTTCGACCACTTCATCCGGCGTTTGCATTTTGATCGGGCGGCGGACTTTTTCCGTTCCGGCGACGGCTTGAAAATGGGTTCCGGTCGGTCCCGGGCATACGGCCAAAACGCGCACACCAAGCGGCTGGCATTCCGCCCACAAGGCTTCGCTAAAAGTGAGAATGAACGATTTCGTCCCGGAATAGGTGGCAAAATAGGGAACTCCCTGGAACGAAGCCGTCGAAGCCAATTGGATAATGGCTCCGTTTCGCCGCTCAAGCATTGGCGGCAAAAACAAATGCGTCAGCGCCACCAGCGCCGAAACATTGACCTGGATCATTTCCAACTGGCGATCCAGCGGCACATCTGCAAAATCTCCAACCGCGCCAAATCCGGCGTTGTTGACAAGCAGATCAACGGACTGATTGTTTGCCTGAACCGCTGCAAACAGGTTTTGCGGCGCGGACGGGTCTGCCAAATCATTTTTGATGACAGTAACCGTGGCGCTGAATTGTGAACGAAGCTCTGCGGCCAAAGCGTCCAGGCGATCCGCAGACCTGGCAGTCAAAATCAGATTTGCACCTTCCGCCGCCAAACGGCGAGCAAAGGCTTCGCCAATGCCGTACGAAGCGCCGGTAATCAAGGCTGTTTTGTGTTTCCATTCAGACATTCTTTGTTAACCCTGAACCAATTCCAGCAGCGTAATTTCCGGCGGACAGCCGAATCGGAGTGGCGCGATGACCGTTCCCAAACCGCGATTGACGTAAAGCTGAGTCGCGCCGAGCTGCGCATGGCCGCGCGTCAAGCGACGGCTTGGACGCCGCAACCAGCGGTAAGTTTTCGGGTCTTTGCGTCCGGTCAGCAATCGCCAATTGATCTGGCCTCCGTGCGTGTGGCCGGAAAGCACCAGATCAATTCCGGCGCGCGCGGCTTCGCGTATGATGCGCGGGTTGTGGCAAAGCAGAATGCGCACTTCATCGTTTTCGGTATCAAGCATAGCCGCTGGCAGATCGTCACGCCCAACCATCAGATCATCAACACCCAGCAACCGAATGCTGGAACCACCAAGTTCTATCCGATGGTTTTCATTGTTCAGCACGCGAATGCCTTGTGCGATAAATGCAGCTTCCATGGCGGGGCCGTCAGTCCAATGATCGTGATTCCCCAAAATGGCGAACACTCCATGCGGGGCAGTCAATCCACCCAGGGCGCGTGCGCAACCTGGAATGTAATCCGTCGAATGGGAAATATAATCGCCGGTCAAAACCACCAGGTCGGCTTTCAGGTCATTGGCGCGGCGAACCGCTCTGGCGATCTC
>CAYLJQ010000099.1:0-14718 GCA_964383955.1 uncultured Heliomicrobium sp.
TTATCTGGGCGAGGCTCAAAGTTTTCCGGCAAAAGGATTCACGAAGGAAAGTGATATGCAACAGATTTCTATCCTTATACTCATCATACTCATCATACTCATCGCGTTGTTGTTACCTCAGACTGGAGTCACGGGCGCAGCGGAAAGCTACGATGTCATCTTGCGCAATGGCTTGATTGTGGATGGCACGGGCGCGCCAGGCTATCGCGGAGACATCGCGGTTCGGAACGGCTTCATTCACCGCATTGGCAATCTGCGGGACAGCAAAGCCATCGTGGAAGTGGATGTCAGCGGCTTGGTCGTCGCGCCGGGATTCATCAATCTGCACAGCCACGCGACTTTTGCCGGAGTGAAGACGGCGGTCAACATGCTGACGCAAGGCGTCACGACCGAAATTATCAATGCCGATGGCGCAGGCAGTCTGAACATCGCCAAACAGCTTGGCGATTTCAGCGCGGCGGGATTGGCGGTGAATCTGGGCGCGTACGTCGGATTCAATTCCGTTTGGGCTTCGGTGGTTGGACAGGCGGATCGTCGCCCGACGGTTGCCGAAATTCAGAAGATGCGCGACCTGTTGACCGATAACCTGAAGCAAGGCGCTTGGGGCGTTTCCGCCGGGTTGGATTACAAGCCCGGCTATTTCGCGCGCAACGACGAAGTCATTGCCGTGATGCAGGCGGCAACGCCCTGGCGCACGAACTTTCCGAATCACGACCGGCTGACGCCTGAAAACAATTTCAGCAGTTTGAAAGCCATCGGCGAAACCATAGAGATTGGCGAAAAGACAGACGTCATGCCCGTCGTGACGCACATGAAAGTTCAGGGGCACGAACAGGGCAACGCCGCCAAAGCTGTGGCGATGATGCGCGAGGCGTCGGCGCGTGGGCACGAGACGGTTGCCGATATTTATCCTTATCTGGCGGGGCAAACCGGTTTGGGGGCGTTGTTTGTTCCAGCTTGGGCTGTCGAAGGCGGACGCGCGGAAATGCTGAAGCGGTTTGCCGACCCGATGCTGCGTCCGCGCATCGCGCAGGAAATCGAAGCGGCCATCAAGGCTCGGATTCTGACGCCGGAAAATATTTACGTGGCTTCGCATCAGCGCCAATTCACGGAGTACATGCGCGAACGCAATGCAGGCGCGGGCGAAACGATGATCGGCATTCTGGAAAAAGAAAGCCCTTCGGCGATTATGAAATTTGGGGCGGAAGCGGATTTGATCGAGTTGCTGCGCTACCCCGGCAGCGCTGTTTCCTGTGATTGTGGTGCAGCGGAGGCGAATCCGGGTTTGCATCCGCGATATTTCGGCACGTTTCCGCGTGTGCTGGGGCATTACGTGCGCCAGACAAAAGCGCTGACGCTGGAAGACGCCGTGCGCAAAATGACGGGTTTGCCCGCCAGCATCATTGGCTTGGCCGATCGAGGCTTTCTGGCTGTGGGCATGATTGCGGACATTGCCGTTTTCGATCCTGCTACGATCATTGACCACGCGACGTATGAACAGCCGACGCTGACGTCTGATGGCATGCGGCACGTGCTGGTCAATGGACGCTTCGCGTTACGCGACGGCAAAGCCACGGGTGAAAAATCCGGGCGCGTACTGATCCGCATGGCCGATTTGCCCAGCCGTCCGATGCGGCTGCAACAGATGCGCTCGCTGTCCATCAAGACCAAGGACATTGCTGTGCAACTCACTCAAGCCGCAAAAGGTAAAGCTCGCGGCAGGTTTCGGTTCACCGCTAACAACATTGATTACCAGTTGATGGAAGTCGGGTTGTTACAGGCGCACGGCAAGTGGGCGAGTTTCACGGCGCGGGTGCGGGAAAAGCAAAGCACTGTGGAACGCGCGGCTCTGGTCATCATGGATGGTGGCAATCCGTTAAATCCCCAAGCCACGCTTCGCATCGAATTGGAAGGCGGGCACCGCTGGGAAACCAAGCTCAAGCCTGGCGAATACAAGCTTATAGCGGTTTTCAATTGAGTGCGGCCTCTTCCATTCTTCGCCCCGGCAGGGGCATTGGAAATTAGCCGGTGGTGGAGCAACGCGAAACCACCGGGCAATATCATGAATAGAATTGCGCCCTGGCAAGGGCGCTGGATCAAGCTTCGGTCTGTCGCCCCTTGCTGGGGCTTGCAAGGCTTATCGCCAGATTCCGGTGGCTCCGCTCCGCTCACCACCGGCTAATTTCCGTCGCGCCTTCAGCGCGCCAACAATTGAACACGGCACTTCTGCGCAAGTCACAGCCGTCTGCAAACCGCTCTAAGGACTGAAAAGTGCGAAGCTTTTGTTTTTTGCTCAGAGCTTATCCAAAGTTGTCCGCAGCAATTGCATCGTCGCGCGTTGCCGTTGTTCGACAAACTTGCGCGCCTTCACAATTTTGGTTTTTGCCTTCGCGGGATTTTTGGCCAATTCCAAAACCGCTGGTACGTAGCGCTCAATGTCGGCTTCCTGATCAAAATCAAAAAGCCAGTCGCCCAAGCCAATATCACGCCACATAAAACCTTTGCTGGTTTGTTCGGCAAAGCGTCCGACAATTGCCGGGATTCCATTGCCGACGCACATAATCGGCGAGTGCATTTCAAGGCCGAACAGCCCTGCCGAACGCCTGTACACGCTCAAGGCTTCATCCGTCAGCCAGAACTCGGCCCGCCAGACGACGCGCGGCTTCACATCCGCAGGCAGCTTGTCATAAACCCATTGCTTGCCGACTTCCATCTGGCTCAAGTCTTCGGGGCACAGCAAAACCTTATGCTTGGTTTCACGCACGACGGCGGTAATCGCCGCGCGTAATGGCGCGTGGTCATGTTCTGCCATCGCTTCGTTGCGTGCGGCGCGTTCGGCATTGACGGGCTGATTGCGATATTTCCAATACGGCGTGAAGCGCAAGCGCGGGATGCAACAAAGGAACTGGCCCGGTTGCAATTGATTGGCGCGTAGGAACGCGGTTGCCTTTTCGTCGTTGCGCAAGTCGCAAGCGAACGCCCCATCAGGCGCGAATTCCATTACCGGCGCTTTGACGCCTTCGGACTGCGCCAGCTTCAGCGAAACCGAATCGCGGAAGTAAACGAACCGTGCCCGACCAAGCAATTCTTTTTCGTTGTCGCCCGATAGCCAGGAACCGTGCGTGATGCCGTACACGCCAAACGGCTTGCCGGTATGTTTGACGAAAGCCGCGACGTCTTTCGCCGCGACCAGTGAAGCGCCGGAACCGTGCAGCAGAAAATCGCACCATTCGATGGCGGTCTGTAATTCTTGATTCGACGCCTTGCCGTTTTCGCCGATGGTTCCTTTGACAATTTGCAGTTTGGGAAAGCGCCGATGCTCCATCGCCATGACTTCTTCGGACAAATCCGGCGATGCCCACAGCCGCACTTCGGCTTCGGGCAGATATTTTTCCAGTAAGGCCAACACGCCCGGCGTATGCGCAATGTCGCCAATGTTAAACACCTGCCACGAAGAGCGCAGCAGAATGTGAGGGTTCTTTTTACCGCTTGCCAGGGCGAACAATTGCAGAGAAGCCGCGCTGGCGTTGATGAGAAAAGTGCGTCGTGTTATAGCCATAGCCGAAATTCAATCACAGATTTACTGCTTTCAGAAGGCCGCTGCGCTAAGCGGCGCCAATTATCGCAATCAACAATTCAATCAAACCAGATGTGACGCATCGTATTCAATCTTCATCAACAATCAATACAGGCGCATTTGCGCCGACCTCAAAGGAGCAACCATGGTGGAACGAAGAACAATTCTGAAAGGCGCCGGAGCGGCGCTGACGACCTCACTTTTCACGGGCCGCGTCAAAGGCGCGAATGACCGCATCGCAACCGGCCATATCGGCATCGGCGCAATGGGATCCAGCAATCTGGGTTTTGCCCTGAAGCTGCCCGACGTGCAGGTCGCGGCGGTCTGTGATGTGTACCAGCCGCATTTGGAAAAAGCAGTCGCCACGGCGGCCAAAGCGGAAGTGAAACCAAAAGTCGTCAAAGACTTTCGGGAAATTCTGGCGGACAAATCCATTGACGCGGTGTGCATTTCAACGCCGGATCATTGGCACGCTTACATGACCGTCGAAGCTTGCAAGGCTGGCAAGGATGTTTTTGTCGAAAAGCCCGCGTCGGTGTATGTCGAAGAAGGCCAGAAGATGGTGCAGGCTGCGCGCAAATATAACCGCGTCGTTCAGGCGGGCACGATGCAACGCTCCGGCGGGTATTTCTTGAAAGCTGCTGAACTTGTCAAAAGCGGCATCCTCGGTGAAGTGACCTTTGTTCATACCTGGCAAGCCGGAGCCGTGAAAAAAGAAGGCTGGGGCAAACCTGCTGACGCGCCGGTTCCTGCCGGGCTGGATTGGGATATGTGGCTGGGGCCAGCGCCGAAAGTCCCCTTCAACCTGAATCGCTGGGGCGTCGGCGTGACGACGTTTCCGACCTTTCGTTATTTCTGGGATTACGCGGGCGGCGCAATGACTGATTGGGGGGTTCACCTGATTGATCCCGTTCATCAATGTTTTGGCGAACCAATGCCGACTTCGATTTCAACCATGGGCGACAAACTGTATGTGCAGGACAACACCGATACGCCAGATACGATGATCGCAACGTTTCGATATCCGAAATTCATGCTGACTTATGAAAGCCGCACTGCCAATCCGATGCCGATGTTTGGCAATCAAGGCGCGGGAACGGCGATTCATGGAACGGCAGCGACTGTCATCGTCACGCGTGGCGGGTGCTGGCTGGTTCCCAACAGAAACTCAAAAGTCGAAGCGCAGACTTATGAAAACAACCAACAGATGCGCGACCTGAACATTCCGCACTGGAAAAACTTCATTGAATGCGTCAAAACGCGCGCCAAGCCCATCAGCGAAATCGAAACCTGCGTGCGGTCTTCGACGGCCTGCATCCTGGCCAATCTTTCCATGCGCCATAAAACCTGGCTGGATTGGGATGAAAAGAACTGGACGGTGAAGCAAAGCAACGTTCGGCCACACCTGAAGGCGAAGTATCGCGCGCCGTGGAAATTGGAAGTCTAAAACGTTCAGAGCGCCGCTGTCTGAAAGCGGCGCTCTGAACTCCCAACGTATCTGGAAATCTATTTATGAAATCGAGAATCTTTTGTTGCGGCTTGTTGACGTTCATTGTTGTTGTGTTGTTATCGCTAAACGCCTACGCGCAAAACAATCGCAAACCGAACGTCATTTTGATCCTGACCGATGATCAAGGCTACGGTGATGTCGCGCGGCACGGCAATCCGATTTTGCAGACTCCGAATCTGGACCGGCTGCACGATGAATCGGTGCGCTTCACGGATTTTCACGTCAGCACGACTTGCGCGCCAACGCGCTCGGCGTTGTTGTCCGGACGCCACGATTTCAAAAACGGAATCACGCACACGATACTTGAACGCGAGCGGATGAGTTTGAACACGACGACCATCGCGCAAGTGTTGAAATCTGCCGGGTACACGACAGGCATTTTCGGCAAATGGCACTTGGGCGACGAACCGGCCTATCGTCCGAACCGGCGCGGTTTTGATGAAATGTTCATTCACGGTTGCGGCGGCATTGGCCAGACGTATCCGGGCACTTGCGGCGATGCTCCGGGCAATTCGTATTTCGATCCGGTCATTCTGCACAACGGCAAATTTGAAAAGACCGGCGGTTATTGCACCGATGTGTTTTTCGGTCAGGCGATGCAATGGATGAAAACTGTAAAAGGTCGCAGCCCGTTTTTTGCTTACATCACGCCGAATGCTCCGCACGCTCCGTTGGATGTTCCTGCTGCCTACGAAAAACTGTATTCCGGCAAGCTTCCCGCCGATAAAGCCGGGATCAACACCGCGAAGTTTTTCGGCATGGTTCATAACATTGACGAAAACGTAGGCAAGTTGCTGGCGATGTTGAAAGAGCAAAACCTGGAACGCGACACGCTGTTGATTTTCATGAATGACAACGGCGGAACCGGAGGGGTTCAGGTGTGGAATGCAGGGATGCGCGGCGGCAAAAACACTCCGTATCTGGGCGGCACGCGCGCAATCAGTTTCTGGCGCTGGCCAGGAACACTGAAGCCTGCGGCGACGGATGCGCTTTCGGCGCACATAGATGTCTTTCCAACGCTGGCTGAACTTGCAGGCGCGAAACTCACCACCAGCGTCAAGGCTCAGGTCGAAGGCCGCAGCCTGGTTCCATTGTTAAAAGGGGCGAAAGCGAATTGGCCGGAGCGCGTTTTTGTTCGCCACATCGGACGTTGGCCGAAAGACGCTGACCCGAATGGGTTCAAATACGTGCAAGTCAGCGTGCGGATCAAACGCTGGCATCTGGTCAACGACAGCAAAGAGAACGTCAAACGCTGGGCGTTGTATGACCTGCAAACCGATCCGGGCGAAACGAATGACGTGGCTGTGCAACATCCCGACATCGTCAAACGTTTGGACGCGGAATACGACAAATGGTGGGCAGAAGTGCAACCGCTGCTGATCAATGAAACCGCCGTGCAACCGGCGATTAATCCTTATCACGAAGAATACTGGAAACAATACCAAGGCCCAGGGCCGAACAACGTGCCGCCGAAAACGAAACCCGCAAACAAATGAAACCGTCCGGAATCCATCAGGGTAGTGAATGATTTGCGGCAGCCAAAATTCGTTAAGCCGGGCGCACCTGCACCAGTACATCGCCCGGCGAAACAACTTGCCCGGTCAGCACTTTGATGGATTCGACCACGCCATCCGCAGCCGCGCGAATGGTCTGCTCCATTTTCATCGCTTCCAGGACCAGCAGCGCGTCACCAGCCAAAATCTGCTGGCCTTCGCTGACCAGAATTTTCAGCACCACGCCCGGCATGGGTGAACTTGCCGCGCCTTGTTCAGTGGCGGATTTCGGCACTGGATGCCGAGCCAGCCGAACAATCGTGCAAGAACCCAGCGACGAATGCACATACAACACATCGTCAACTTCGGTGATGCGGAATTCACGCTGAACGCCATCAATCTCCAATCGGATGCTGCCGGATTCGCAAGCCAGCACTTCAGCCGTGAAGCTTGCGCCTGTGGCCGTCACTTCAAATTTGCCGCCAGCGAATTGCCAGGAAACCTCCGTTTCCTGTTCGCCGATTTTCAATTTGATCGCAGGCGCGCGATACGGGTTGTTGCGATAGCTTGGCGGAATTTGGCAAAGCAGCGAATCGGCAGTTTGCGAGGTTTGTTGCAGGTATAACGCCACAGCGATTGCCGAAGCTCGATCAAGTTGTTCGTTTGTCCCGCCAACCAGTTCATCCAAGTGCTCGGCGATGAAGCCTGTGTGCGCTTCACCCCTGGCAAAATCCGGATGTTCAATCTGTCGAATCAAAAAGTCGCGATTGGTGGTCACGCCCTGAACTGACAATTGCCGCAACGCATAGCTCAGCTTGCGAATTGCCGTTGCCCGGTCATCGGCGTGTGCAATCAGCTTGGCCAGCATCGGGTCGTAATAAATGCCGACTTCGCTTCCGGCTTCTACGCCAGCGTCAATGCGCAAACCTTCGACGGCGTTGGGCAATTGCCAATCGTGCAGTTTGCCGGTGGCGGGTAGAAAATCGTTCGCCGGATCTTCGGCATAAAGTCGCGCTTCGATGGCGTGGCCGCGCGTTTTCAACTCGGTTTGAGACAAGGGAAGCGGCTTGCCTTCGGCAATTTCAATTTGCAGCTTGACCAAATCCAGGCCGGTAATGGCTTCCGTGACAGGATGTTCCACCTGCAACCGCGTGTTCACTTCGATAAAGTAAAACAGGTTGTCAGGATTCAAAATGAATTCGACGGTTCCGGCGTTGCTGTACCTGATGGCACGCCCGACCTTGACAGCCGCTTCTCCCATTTTCGCGCGGAGTTCGTCGCTGACAGCGGGCGACGGGCTTTCTTCAATGATTTTCTGATGGCGGCGTTGCAGCGAGCAATCGCGTTCGAACAGATGAACCAGATTGCCGTGCTGGTCACCCAGGATTTGAATTTCGACGTGGCGCGCACGTTCGATGAATTTTTCCAGCAGCAATGCGCCATTGCCAAAAGCCTTTTCGGCTTCACGCCGCGCGCCTTCGATGGCTTCTCTGATTTCGGCTTCTGATCGAACAATCCGCATGCCTTTGCCGCCACCGCCCGCCGAAGCTTTGATCAAAACGGGGAAGCCGATTTTCAAAATTTCTGCCCGCAAGGTTTCGTCTTGTTGATCTTCACCATCGTACCCTGGAACAACTGGACATCCTGCCGCCGCCGCCAGTTTTCGCGCAGGGCTTTTCAATCCCATTTTGCGAATTGCTTCCGGTTGCGGGCCGATGAAAACGATTCCCGCCGCCGCACAGGCTTCGGCAAATTCGGCGTTTTCCGACAAAAAACCGTAGCCAGGATGAATTGCATCCGCGCCTGTCCGCTTGGCGGCTTCCAAAATCTTTTCGGAATTCAGATACGAATCTTTCACCGGAGCTTCGCCTAAGCGAACGGCTTCATCGGCAAAGCGAACATGCGGCGCGTTGGCATCTGCGTCGGAGTACACGGCGACGGTAGTTATGCCCATTGCGCGGCAAGTACGCATCACGCGCAACGCGATTTCGCCGCGATTGGCAATCAGGATTTTGCGAAATACAGTCATGGTGAGAATCAAGCCTTTTTGCAACGATTCTTGTCGAAGCGAACTCCGTCGGAATCCAGGTATTCAATCAATTCGATTAAGGCATGCTGTAGCTCCTTCAACCGGCCATTGTCGCTTTTCAAATCTGTGGCCAGCGCATCTACGCTTTGCCGCAACGGTTCAAACCAGAAGCGAAACGCTTCATCCTGTTTGGCGACAAATGCCCCGTAGCCAATGCAATCGTCCGTGCCATCCTGTGCAACGATCATCAATTCGCCGATGGCGCGTTGTTCCCCTCGAAAAACTCGAAAGACGTTGCCGTACCGTGTTGAAAGCAGAATGACGCGAATGTGTTCCTGCAAATTCGCCAGGCTGCGTGTGGTTTCGATTTCGCCCAGGTCTAAAAACTGAACTTCGCGCCGGATGATTTCCGTCCAGGCCAGGTATTGCGCCAGCACGTACAGCGTGTTTTCGACTGTGTAATTGCGGTCGCGCTCATTGCCGTGGGTGTAAAAGTTTTTCAGCAATCCCTGGCGAGTGATGTTGAACAAACGGCTTTGCAGTTCAAACGCCGCTTGCAGCAATGGTTCGCGGTACTTGGCCAGCACTTCTTGAGCCTTTTCCACCTTTTGCCGCTGATCTTTCTTTTCCTGCAACTCGGCTTGGAATTTTGCCAGAAAGGTTTGGGTTTCGGTTTGCAGCCGAGCGACGCGGAATTGCGAAGCCAGGGCGATAACGGCGCTGGCAATCGAAGCGATGGCGGCGATCATTGCGGCGGCATAAGCGGTCATTTCATCCTCACCAGTTGGCCGGGGCGGGCGTCGGTTATCTTTCCGTCGAGAGTGGTTGCAACACCGGAAACAACGGTGGCGATGTAGCCATTCGCTTTTTGCACAAATCGTTTTCCTCCGGCGGGTAAATCGCGAACCAGTTCCGGTTTCGTCAGTTTCAGCTTCGGGTAATCAATCACATTCAGGTCGGCTTTCATTCCAACTTGCACCAATCCGCGATCGCGCAAGCCGATGAAGCGGGCATTACGCGACGTCATCATCTCCACGACTTGCGGCAAAGAAAGTTTGTCGCCTCGCTGGCGGTCGCGCGTCCAATACGACAGCAGGGAAGTCGGAAAGCTGGCATCGCACACTGTTCCCACATGCGCTCCGGCATCGCTCAGCCCGGACAGACAATCAGGATGCCGCATCATTTCCGCCACGACATCCAGCGAATTTGTCCCGTAATTGAAGATCGGGAAATAAATCAGGTTTGTTCCGTCGCCCGCAGCCAGGTAATCGTACAGCGCTTCGATTGGACGGATGCCGCGGATTTTGGCCTGCGCCAAAAACGAATCTTTCAGTTCCGGTTCGTAATTCACATCTTCGCCCAGCGGAAACAATCTGGCCGACAGCAGATCAATCTGCGCCAGCAAAATATCCACCAGCGGCGGAACCGAACTGCCATCGCCCGCCAGCGTTTCGGATTTTTCAGAAAGAATGCGTGCCCGGATTTCAGGATCGCGCAGGCGTGCAGCGCGTTCAGCCAGCGGCAAGTGGTGAAGAGTTTTGTAACTGGGAAATCCGATGAAGGGATGAAAGCTGGCATCCAGGCCGTTGATGACGCCGATTCCCCGCGCGGCGGTTTGCAGCTTCATTATTAACCCGCGCTGGTTGGCCGCTTCGACACGCGCCTGAATTTGCCGCCATTGCTGTGCGCCCGGTTCGCGTTGCAGCCAGGTCATCGAAAGCGGTTTGCCCGAAGCTTCGGCCATTGCGTCAATCAAATCGAATTCGGCATCGAATCGTTCCGGCGCGCGCAGCAGGTCAAAATCCGAAACAACCTGAATCACACCGTGATTCAATCCTTTCAAGGCTTCGGCTAATCCGACAAGCTCCTGCTGTGTGGCTTCGGACGAAGGCGTCCATTTGCCTTCCGCAGTGCGGTGGTTGTCCGTGCGCCCGATGGAAAATCCGGCTGCGCCTGCTTCCAGTGCTTCACGCACCAGCACGCGCATGGCGGCAATATCGTCTTCTGTAGCAACTTGATTGGCTTCGGCGCGCTGGCCCATCACAAACATGCGAATCGGATCGTGCGGAACTTGCGCCAGAAAATCTATCGAATGCGGTTGGCGTTCAATCGCGTCCAGATATTCCGGGAAACTTTGCCAGCCCCAGCGAATGCCTTCGCTCAGGGCCGATCCGGGAATGTCTTCGACGCCTTCCATCAAACTGATCAAGCGTTGCTCTTCGCCTTTGCGGACAGGCGCGAATCCAACGCCGCAATTTCCCATCACGCAAGTGGTCACGCCGTGATAAATGCTGGGTGTGAAACTTTCATCCCACGTTACTTGTCCATCGAAGTGCGTGTGAATGTCGACAAAACCGGGCGTGACAATTGCGCCGGTTGCGTCCAGCGTCTGGTGTGCGGCTTCGGTGATGTTGCCAATGGCGGCAATCTTACCGTCGCGCACGCCAATGTCGGCGGTGAACGGCTGGTCACCGCTTCCATCAATCACATTTCCGCCAGTAATTTTCAGATCAAGCATCGTAAATAGACTCCTGAGGCCAAAAACAGTTATTCGCCCACGAAGCCACACGAAGGGGAAGCACAAGCCATTTGTTTTTCTTGGTGAAACTTCGTGTGGCTTTGTGGAAAGGATTTTCCCAGTCAATGCCGGAACACGCCCCATTCCATCGAACCTGCAAACGGTTTTTGATGCGCGGTCATCAACGCGATGGCCAGCACCGTGCGGGTGTCGCGCGGATCAATGATGCCGTCGTCCCACAACCGAGCCGTTGCGAAGTATGGATCGGATTCTTTTTCAATCTGCGCTTCCAGCATTTGTTTGGCGACGGCGGCTTTGGCTTCGTCAAATTCGACTTTGGCGCGCGCGGCGGCGTCGCGTTTGATGATGTCCATCACGCCGGCCAGTTGCTGGCCGCCCATCACCGCGATGCGATGATTCGGCCAGGTGAAGACAAACCGCGGATCGTAGGCTCGACCGCACATGGCGTAATTGCCTGCGCCGTAACTGCTGCCGATCATCACGGTAATTGCCGGAACGGTGGAATTGGAAACGGCGTTGATCAGTTTGGCTCCGTTCCGAATGATGCCTTGCTCTTCGTAATTGCGCCCGACCATAAAGCCCGTGATGTTTTGCAGGAAGATGAGCGGAATGTTCTGTTGATTGCAAAGCTGGATGAATTGCGCGCCTTTGCCCGCGGATTCGGAAAGCAGAACGCCATTGTTGCCCAGAATGCCCACCAGAAAGCCGTGAATGCACGCCCAGCCTGTAATGAGTGTCGAACCGTACAATGGCTTGAACTCTTCAAAACGCGAACCATCCACCAAGCGGGCAATGATTTCTTTGACATCGAACGGCACGCGCACGTCAGCGGAAGTGATGCCGAGCAGTTCGTCGGCAGGATAAAGTGGTTCTTCGCTTTGTTCGCGGTTGGGCATGATACTTGGTTGCAGGTGCGCGACGATTTCGCGAGCGATGCGCAACCCGTCAAGTTCGTCTTCGGCCAGATAATCCGAAAGGCCGGAAATCTTAGAGTGCATTTCGGCTCCGCCCAGGGATTCCTCGTCCACGATTTCCCCCGTCGCCATTTTGACCAGCGGCGGTCCGCCCAGAAACACCTGCGCCTGCTTTTTGATCATCACGACGTAATCGGACATTCCCGGCAAATACGCTCCGCCCGCGGTGGAATTGCCAAAGACGACGGAAATGCTGGGAATGCGATTCTTTGATCGTCGCGTGATTTCTTTAAAACCCGCGCCCCCCGGCACAAAGATTTTGTGCTGCACGGGCAAATCGGCTCCGGCAGATTCCACCAGCGAGATCGAAGGCAGATGATTGGTTGCAACGATTTCGGCCAGCCGGGCGTTTTTGCGCGAACCGATTTCGCTGACCGCGCCGCCTTTGACCGTGGCTTCGTTGGCGATGACGAAACATTGCCGACCGGAAACCAGCCCTACGCCGCCGACCACGCCAGCGCCAACGAATTCGGCTTCCATGCCGTGTCCGGCCAGCGGCGCGATTTCCAGAAAGTACGACCCTTCGTCCAGCAGCATTTCGATGCGTTCGCGCGGCAGCAGCTTTCCGCGCGCAATGTGGCGTTTGACGTATTGTTCGCCGCCGCCGAGCGTGGATTTTTTCAGTTCTTCTTTCAGCCGCTGGATGCTGGCTTGATTGGCCGCATAATTCGACTGATAGCTTTCGGACTTTGCGTCAACGAATGATTTGATCGGTTGCATCGTGTGTAAGTCGGCGGTTGAAATCCGCGCTAAAAGCGCCCGGCATTCACATCCAGGATAAAGCGAATCAGGCCTTCGAAATAAACTTTCTGGTCGTCGTACATGGCCATGTGGCTGCCGTTCGGGCAAAACAGATAGCGACCTTTCTTCACCGTTTGCGCCATCATTTCCATGTGCGCTGGCTCCATTGTGTCGTATTTCGCGCCAATGACCAGCGTTGGCGACTGAATGTGCTGCAAATCATTCGTGCGATCCCAGGTCAGCAGCTTGCCGCTCAATCCCAGTTCGCTTGGCCCTTGCAGGGGAATGTAAATGTCCTGGTTCAGGCGTTTGAAGGCGCGATTGACCGGATCAGGCCATTGATCCGGCGGCATGCGCAAAATGTGTTGCGCGTAATGGCTGGGAATCAACAACTCCATATAACGCGGATTGGCGTAATCCTTTTTGTCTTCCAATGCTTTGATTTCGGCCAGCACTTTTTGATCCATCGCGGGCATCAACACGTTATGTGCGTATTCGTTGTAACCTGGGCCGCTGGCCATCATGTTGGAAATGACCAGCCCTTTCAGATGCTGCTGATATTTCAGCGCGTATTCCATCGCCAGCACGCCGCCCCACGAATGCCCCAACAAATAGAAATTATTCTTGTCCAGTTTCAACGCCTGTCGAACCTGTTCCACTTCTTCGACAAAGCGCGGCAAATCCCACAACTCCGGCTCTTTTGGCTGGTCGCTGTACGCCGAACCAAGCTGATCGTAGTAGTAATACTCAATTCCAGCCGCCGGAAAATAACTGTCGAAGGCCTCAAAGTATTCATGCGTGGCTCCTGGACCACCGTGCAGCAGCAGGACTTTGATCGTCGGATTGTTGCCAACCCGCTTCGTCCACACGTTGAACTTGCCTTTCGAAGTGGTGATCGGAATCAGTTTGACCCCGCCGCTCAGCACATCGTCGCGCCCGGAAGAATCCAGGTAGGCAGTCGGAGAGCCAGCAGATTGATTGGCCGCAGGTTGGTTCGCGCAGGCTTGCAGGGCGAACGCGGCAACGATAAGCAACAGGATTTTTTTCATGGGATGCCTCCAACTCATTGATTTGATGATCTGGCTAGGAGTTTTAGCGTCAGCAATTGGGAAAGTAAATGTCTGACCTACGAAAAGTTCAGTAGGCAATCAAGGAAGTCGGCTGATGAGGTCGGATAGAGGCTTCAGATCGGTAATGGTTCGCTGCTTGCGAAGGTAGTCGAATAACTTTTGCAGTCGCGGCAACAATGCTCCTTCCGAAGCTGTTTGTTGAATCAACTCAGCGCGTTCAATCAGCACTTCGAACGAGATCAACCGGCTGGCAAGCAATTCGTTGATGAATATCCAGTCTTTCTCTCTGCCAGCGATTAACTTGCTGACGGCTGCATCGTGAGGATCGAGACAAATTGCTACCGTCTTCCCGGTTTCAGCTTTGAGTGGTTGAAGCCGTTCCCGCCAGCCGGGAATAAGAACGACGCTGGCCAATCCCAGTGGATCGGCGTAATAACCCGCGGTTTCATAAAAACCGCTCGTCAATCCCAGTTCATCCGAAATTTTAGGACGAGCATCACTATCGTCTCCAGCGAGAAGGAAGTCAGCTTCAATGGATTTAAGGACGATTGCCGGTATGTTGTCTGTGACTGCAAATAGACTGTGTGAACCAACAATAATTGGAACGCTAATGCCGCTCAAAGAGCTTACACGTTGTATAAGATCAAACAGTTGCTCTTTCTTCATATATGGCGCGTTGGCGTTCGCGCAACTCCTTTCTTTCCTGCTCCGAGAGAATGCCTACGAATGGCGTTGAAGAACGCAGGCGCTGACCTTCGTCAGATTCTTGAGTGATGATGGCTATC
>CAYLJQ010000100.1:0-14707 GCA_964383955.1 uncultured Heliomicrobium sp.
ACTGGAAAAAAGCTTATGTGACGTTGAAACCTGGTCACAGAGTGGATTACGCGGATTCGATTTAGAGTTAGTAGTTCCGCTTTCCAGCGGCAGACGTTTGATCGTGAAATTTCAGGTCAAAGCTGTTACTACAAACGATTGAGGCAAAGATGGGAATCAAGAAGCTTTCACCAACAAGTCCGGCTCGGCGCTATCAGACTTATCTGACAAACGATGATTTGACAACAGATAAGCCTTACAAGCCGCTGCTTGAGACCAAAACGCGCACCAACGGACGCAATGTCCATGGCAGGGTTACCGTGCGCCATCGTGGCGGCGGACACAAGCGCCAATACCGCATCATTGATTTCAAGCGCGACAAGACCGGCATCCCGGGCAAAGTGGCGACGATTGAATACGATCCGAATCGTTCGGCGCGCATTGCGCTGATCAATTATGCTGATGGCGAAAAACGCTACATCATTGCTGCCGCAGGGTTGCAGGTCGGCCAGACAATTGTTTCGGGGCCTGAATCCGACATTCTGACGGGCAACGCTCTTCCGATCAAAAATATTCCGCTCGGCACTCAGATTCACAACATTGAATTGAAGCCTGGTAAAGGCGGACAGATGGCTCGCAGCGCAGGCAGTTTTGCCCAGCTCGTGGCGAAAGAAGGCGGCATTGCGCAGCTTCGTTTGCCCTCCGGCGAAATTCGCCTGGTTTCCGTGGATTGCATGGCCACCGTCGGGCAAGTCGGCAATAGCGAGCATGAAAACGTTTCGGTTGGCAAGGCTGGCCGCACGCGCTGGAAAGGCGTTCGCCCGACCGTTCGTGGTGTGGCAATGAACCCTGTTGACCATCCCCACGGTGGTGGTGAAGGAAAAACCTCCGGTGGCCGTAATCCGGTGACTCCCTGGGGACAGCCCACCCGCGGTTACAAAACGCGCAACAACAAGCGCACTGACAAGTTCATCGTTAAACGGAGAACCAAGTAATCTCAAACTTGAGATTCGAGATCTAAAGTTATGGCACGTTCAGTCAAAAAAGGCCCGTTTATTGACAATCATTTGTGGAAGGCCATCGAAAAGATGAATGCGGCGAACGAGAAAAAGGTCCACAAAACCTGGTCGCGCCGTTCAACGATCTTTCCTGAAATGGTCGGTCACACATTGGCAGTTCACAACGGCAAAAAGTTTATCCCGGTTTACATCACCGAGAATATGGTTGGTCACAAACTCGGAGAGTTTTCGCCGACGCGCACTTTCAAAGGTCACGCGGACAAGGCAGAGAAAACCGCTGGTAAGAAATAAGTTGCGTAGTGGTTCGATAAATGGGCAGTGAAAAGGCTCATTTGCTGGAATCACCTGCGTACGATCAGAGGTCTGAAAAATGGAAGCAATTGCGAAAGCAAAAAACGTCAAGATTTCGTCGCAAAAGGCCAAGCTGGTCATGGATTTGATTCGTGGCCGCATGTACAGCGAAGCGCGCGAAGTTCTGCGCTTTACCAACAAACGTGCAGCCGGGTTGATTTACAAAGTGCTTGAATCGGCTCGTGCCAACGCGGAAGTGTTGGCGGATCAGGAAAATGTGATGGTGGATGTGGACGAGTTGTGGGTCAAAGAATGTTTTGCCTGCACCGGCACAACCAAACACCGTCGCCGCGTGCGTCCGGCGCCAATGGGACGCGCTTATCGCGAGCGCCGGCATTACAGCCACCTGACAGTGGTAGTTTCAACCGGAGATCGCGCCGGTAAGAAATCCGGCAAGGCTGTTCGCGTGAAGGAAACGGCTGAATAAAAGTTAGAGATTTCGGCAACGGAGAAATTATGGGTCAGAAAGTTCATCCTTATGGGTTCAGACTTGGTTACAACCGCGGTTGGCATTCGCGCTGGTTTGCCAAAAAAGAATTTGGCGCGCTGCTGTTGGAAGACCTGGACCTGAAAAAGGAATTGAAAAAACGCTTTGCACAGGCTGGCGTTTCTCACATTCAGATTGATCGCGCGGCCAATCGTTTGCGCATCGTCATTCACACCTCGCGCCCCGGAATTATCATCGGTCGCAAAGGTGCCGAAATTGACAAGCTCAAACAGGAAATGAGCCGTCGCACCAAGCGGGAAATCCTGATTGATATCCGGGAGATCAACAAGCCCGAGTTAAACGCTCAATTGCAGGCTGAAAAGATTGCCCAACAACTGGAAAAGCGCATCGCTTTTCGTCGTGCGATGCGGAAATCAGTCGAAGAAGCAAAGCGTTTTGGCGCTGGCGGAATCAAGATTCGCTGCTCGGGTCGTTTGGGAGGTGCCGAAATTGCCCGCTCCGAATGGACCTTAGACGGACGTTTGCCGCTGCATACATTGCGTGCGGATATTGATTATGGCTTTGCCGAAGCCAACACGACTTATGGTGTGATCGGCATCAAGGTTTGGATTTATCGCGGTGAAATTATGGACCCGCGTGAAGCGATGATGAAACGATAATTTTGGGTTTTGGATTCTGATGTCGCTGTCTGCGACGGAATCCAGAATCCATAATTCAAAATTCGAAAATGAATTATGGCTGAATATAAAATTCCCAAAAAGGTTAAGTATCGTAAACAGCAGCGCGGTCGTCGTGCTGGCGCAGCCAAGCGCGGAACCAACATTGCCTTCGGCGAATTTGCCCTGAAAGCAATGGAAGTTTCGTGGATCACGGGCCGTCAGATCGAAGCTGGCCGTATTGCCATCACGCGTGAAGTCAAGCGCGGCGGCAAATTGTGGATTCGTATCTTTCCGGACAAGCCGATTACCAAGAAGCCTGCTGAAACTCGTATGGGTAAAGGAAAAGGCGCTCCGGAAGGTTGGGTTGCTGTGGTCAAGCCCGGACGCATCATTTTTGAGATGGAAGGCGTTGATGAAGCAACGGCAAGACGGGCCATGGAATTGGCTGCGGCGAAGTTGCCGATCCAAACCAAATTCGTGACACGGCAAGATCAGGAAGGAGGCGCACTGTGAAACACAAGCTGGACAAGATGCGCGAAACCACTAGCGAAGAATTGATTAAACGTCTTGCTGAAATTAAGGAATCTTTGTTTCGTCTGAATTTCAGAAAGGCTCTTGGCAATACAGACACTGTCGCGCAGATTCGTAGAGAAAGAAAAGAGATCGCGCGGATCAAAACCCTGCTGCGCGGGCGGACAGTCGGTGTTGAAAAGTAATTCAAACGCCGTCGCATTTTAGAAAACGGCTAAAGTGATGAGTATGGAAGAGAAAAACGATAATTTGGAAGAGCAGGTCGTTGCCGAAAGTGTTCCGGCAGCCGACGCTCCTGCCACTGGAGCCAAGGCAAAAGCCAAAGGGCGACGCACGGAAAAAGTCGGTATTGTAACCAGCGATAAAATGCAGAAAACAGTTGTTGTCCGCGTGGATCGTTTGGTCAAGCACCCGATTTATAAGCGGTATGTGCGGCGACGCTCGAAGTTTATGGCTCACAATGAAATTGATGGGGTCAGCATTGGCGACCAGGTTCGCATTGTCGAAACCCGTCCGCTTTCAAAGCTTAAGCGTTGGCGCGTAGCTGAAGTGGTACGCAAAGCAAGTAAGTAGTTGTCGGTTGTCGGTTGCCGATCGTCGGTTGCGGGATTTTCCACGCTCCGCGCTCTTGGCCACCAGTTACCGGCCACCGACACAAGGAGGCTAGCAATGGCATTACAAATGCGATCCATTTTGCAGGTCGCTGACAATTCCGGGGCAAAGAAAATTGCGATGATTATGCCCTTTGGCGGCAACATCGGCTCGCGCGCGACTTTGGGCGACATCATTACGGCTTCGGTGAAAGAAGCGGCGCCCGATGGAACAGTGAAAAAGAAACAGGTTGTCAAAGCCGTGATTGTTCGCACGCGGAAAGAAGTTCGTCGCAAAGATGGAACTTATATTCGGTTTGACGAAAACGCAGCAGTGATTATCAAACCCGATGGCGAACCGGTCGGCACACGTGTTTTTGGCCCGGTTGCCCGTGAATTGCGCGAAAAAGGCTTTATGAAGATCGTCAGTCTCGCTCCCGAAGTGATTTAGCTGGGCGAGAGAGCGAGTGAAGGAGGCAAGCAAACATATGCCAAGCAGAATGAAGATCAAAAAGAACGACCAGGTTGTCGTGCTTTCCGGGCGCGATAAGGGCAAACGCGGACGCGTTGTCGAAGTTATCACCAAAAAGAAAAAGGTTTTGGTTGAGGGCGTCAATGTTCTCAAGCATTTTGAGCGTCCGAACCGTCCCAAGGGAATTGCTGGTGGTATCGTCGAACGTGAAGCGCCGATTGACGCTTCCAACGTGATGGTGCTCGAAAACGGAGTGCCCGTTCGTGTTGGGTACCAGGTTTTGGAAGATGGCCGCAAGATTCGCGTCTCGAAAAAGACCGGCGCGGCTTTGGATTAATCGCCATCTCGAATGTGAGATGTGAGATGTGAGATTTAGTTATGGCTGCACGACTCAAAGAAAAATATCTTAAAGAAATTGCTCCGGCGCTCACCAAAGAGTTTGGGTACACCAACGCGATGAGCGTTCCAAAGCTGGAAAAGATCGTCGTCAACGTCGGTTTGGGTGAAGCGATTCAAAACTCCAAAGCGGTTGATGTTGCTGTGGGCGATTTGACAACCATTGTTGGTCAGAAGCCTGTTGTCACCAAGGCGAAAAAGTCCATCGCGGCATTCAAACTTCGCGAGGGGATGAGCATCGGCGTGATGGTGACCTTGCGAGGCGACCGAATGTATGAATTTCTGGATCGGTTCGTCAGCCTGGCTTTGCCCCGCGTGAGAGACTTCCGCGGCGTCAGCCCAAAGGCTTTTGACGGTCGCGGCAATTACACGGTCGGTCTGAAAGACCAACTGATTTTTCCGGAAATTGACTTCGGTAAAGTTGATAAAGCGCGCGGCATGAACGTGTGCATTGTGACGTCGGCCAAAACGGACGAAGAAGCGCGCTCGCTGTTGCGCCATTTGGGAATGCCGTTCCGGCAAAACTAGGACTTGAAAAACTTATGGCTAAGACTTCAAAAATCGTTCAAGCGAACCGGAGACCGAAATTCAAAGTGCGTGGCTACAACCGCTGCAAACGTTGTGGCCGTCCGCGTGCTTATTTGCGGAAATTCAACGTTTGCAGAATTTGTTTCCGCCAACTGGCGTTGCAAGGCGACATTCCGGGTGTGACGAAATCAAGTTGGTAAAAGAACGGAAGAGTTCCTCAGTGGAGTTGAAACGATGATAGTTGATCCGATTTCAGATATGTTGACGCGCATGCGTAACGCGATTGAAGCGCGTCATTCCAAGGTAGATGTCCCTGCTTCGCGGCTGAAAATTGAAATTGCCCGAATTTTGAAAGAAGAAGGTTACATCACCAATTACAGCATCAAGACAGCCGAAGGCACTCAAATTCGCACGTTGCGAATCTTCCTGCGTTACGGCCCGAAGGGCGAAAGTGTGATTTCCGAGCTCAACCGCGTTTCGCGTCCAAGCCGCCGTGTGTATGTGGCGAACGACGAAATTCCGAAGGTTCTTGGCGGGTTGGGAATCAATATTCTAAGCACTTCACACGGAGTGATGACTGGCAAACAGGCGCGCAAGTCGAAATTCGGCGGCGAATTGCTCTGTAGCGTTTACTAAACCATTCGGAGCAGCGGCTGGCTATGGCCATTGCTCCAAACTTCTGACGAGAAAGCTATGTCACGAGTAGGCAAAAAACCAATTGAGATTCCGAAGGATGTGAAGGTCAACATCACAGAGTCGGCAATCGAAGTGCAAGGGCCAAAGGGCAAACTGACGACCACAATTCCTGCCGGAGTGAACCTGAAGGTTGATGAAAGCAGGCTGGTTGCTGAACGGCAAGATGATGATCATGCGGCAATTCACGGTACCCTGCGCGCCTTGATCGCCAATGCGGTCAGGGGAGTGTCGCAAGGATTCTCGCAAGAGATGGATGTTGTCGGTGTAGGTTACAAAGCCGAGTTGAAAGGGCGTTCTGTGCAGTTTGCACTGGGCTATTCCCATCAAATCGAATTTGTCTTGCCAGACGGCGTTACAGCCAAAGTTGAAAAGCTGGGTCGCACGATCAATCAATATCAAACCACTGTCACGCTTTCCGGCATTGATAAGGAATTATTGGGGCAGACAGCGGCGAATATGCACCGTTTGCGCAAACCGGATGCTTACAAAGGCAAAGGGGTTCGTTACGCTGACCGCCCAATGAAACTCAAGCCTGGCAAGACTGGCAAGTAGGCGATAAATTCAAAAGTCCGCAACGAAGGGGCCGATTGGAAATTTGCAGGTCCGGCTCATCGTTCGGTGAAGGTAAAGTATCGTTATGGCAAAAAGTTCAAGACAAGATGCACGGCGCGCCGTTCATTCGCGAATTCGCAAAAAAGTAAAAGGAACATCCGAACGTCCTCGCTTGGCTGTGTTCCGCAGCCTTAATCACATCTATGCGCAGGTGATTGACGACTCAAATGGCGTAACCCTTTGTTCGGCTTCATCGGTCGAAAAGAGTGCGGATGCTGAAAAGGGCGGGAACATTGATGCCGCCAAGTCAATTGGGAAGTTGATTGCAGAACGCGCTAAAGAAAAGGGTATCAACTCCGTGGTTTTTGATCGCGGCGGATATATTTATCACGGGCGCGTGAAATCACTGGCTGAAGCTGCGCGCGAAGGTGGGCTTCAGTTCTGATTTTGGAGAAATATGGCGTTTAAGGAAAGAATCAATCCGGATGGGTTCGAACAAAAAGTTGATCAGGTAATTTCGATCAACCGTGTCACCAAAGTGGTCAAGGGCGGCAAAAATATGTCGTTCGCCGCATTGGTGGTTATTGGCGACCAGAGTGGGACTGTTGGATTCGGCACTGGAAAGGCGAAAGAAGTTCCGCAAGCGATCCGCAAAGCGATTGAAGCGGCGAAGCGCAACCTAGTTCGAGTGCCTTTGAAAGGAACAACGCTTCCTCATCAGATTGTCGGCAGATTTGGCGCGGGTCAGGTCTTGCTCAAGCCTGCTCCCGAAGGAACGGGAGTCATCGCTGGTGGAGCGGTTCGCGCAGTGATGAATGCCGCTGGCGTACACAATATCCTGACAAAATCTCTGGGGTCGAACAATCCGCACAACGTTATCCGCGCTACGTTTGACGCGCTTGTCAGCCTGAAGAGTCCGGAAGAAGTTGCCCGCCTTCGCGGTCGTACAGTGGAGGAGCTCTAAGATGGCGAATGATAAGAAAATCAAGATTCAGTGGTATCGCAGCACGATTGCCACTCCTGAAAAACATAAGGTCATTGTCCGAAGCTTGGGCTTCACAAAGCTTAATCAGATCGTTGAGCGTCCGGATAATGATTCCACTCGTGGCACTGTCGCCAAGGTTCCGCACTTGTTGCGAATTGTCGAATAAGGCACTGAGGTTTGAGTTATGGCTATCGGCTTAAACAATCTGAGAGCGCCCGAAGGCGCAACCCATAAAAAGAAACGTCTTGGTCGTGGACAGGGGTCCGGCCTTGGCAAGACTTCCGGTCGCGGAAACAAGGGGCAAAAATCCCGCTCCGGTTATTCACGGAAGCGTGGTTTTGAAGGCGGCCAGATGCCTTTGCATCGTCGGCTGCCAAAACGCGGATTTACCAATATCTTCAAGCGCGAATGGGCCGAAGTGAATCTGGCGCGGTTGGAGGAATTGTTTGACGCTGGCACTACGGTGACCCCTGAAGTTCTGGTTGAAAAAGGCTTGGTTCGGAAATCGTTGAAAGGTTCGGTGGCGGTTTTAGGGAAAGGGGATTTGAATAAATCCTTGACCATCAGCGCTCACCGGTTCAGCGAATCTGCAAAAAATAAGATAGAAGCCGCCGGAGGCAAGGCGGAAGTTATCGCGGCTCCTGCAAAAAAATCTGAATAAATCTTGAGTTCATTCCCCGAATCACAATTCTGATTTTGGTATTTCGGGAAGGGCAACGAGGAAGTTATGTTCGAGTCATTTATCAACGCGGTTCGCAACTTATTCAAGATTCCAGATTTGCGCCGTCGAGTGTTTTTTACGCTTGGCATGCTGGCGATTTATCGCGCCGGCATTCATGTGCAGGTTCCGGGATTGGATCGGGATGCGGTTGAAAGTTTTTGGAGCCAAGGGGCTGGCGGATTATTTGGCGCGTTGGATTTGTTCTCTGGCGGCAATTTACGCCGAATTTCGGTCTTTGCGCTAGGAATCATGCCTTACATCACTTCTTCCATCATTCTGCAATTGATGGCCTCGGTTTACCCGGCATTGAAAAAGATGCAGCAAGAGGAAGGCGAACTGGGACGGCGCAAAATCAATCAGTACACACGCTACTTGACGGTTCTGCTTTGTGTGGTGCAAGGCGTGAGTCTTGCCTATTGGTTGCAGCGTCAGGCAGATCCGACGGGGCGGCCTTTGGTACTTGGAGGCGGAGGAATTGGTTTCTCGCTTATGGCGATGCTGGCCTTGACGGCTGGCACTATGTTCATCATGTGGATTGGTGAACAGATTACAGAGCGGGGGATTGGCAATGGGATCAGTTTGCTGATTTTTGCCGGTATTGTTGTGGGCGTTCCCAATGCAATCAGCCAATTATGGGGCACAATTAAGGACCCAGGTTCGGCAGTATTCGTGATCATCTTGCTGCTTGTGATGCTGGCAGTGACAGCGGGGATTGTTTTCTTTGAGCGAGGAACCAGAAAAGTCCCAACCAATCACACCAGGCGCATGGTCGGTAATAAGATGGTCCAGACGCAATCTTCACACTTGCCTTTGAAAGTGAATATTGCGGGCGTCATCCCTGTGATTTTTGCCTCTTCAGTGTTGGCAATCCCACAGTCTTTGGTGACTTTTGGCCAATGGAGCTGGTTAACCAAACTGAACACTTGGTTGAGCGGCGGTCATCCGGTTTACGAATTGCTCTTTATCACTGGAATCGTTCTTTTTGCATTTTTCTATGTTTCGATTGTTTTCAACGCAGATGAAGTGGCAGAAAACATGCGGAAACAAGGCGCTTTTGTGCCGGGAATTCGCCCTGGCAAGCGCACTGGCGATTATCTAAACGGAATTTTAGTTAGACTGACAACCGTCGGAGCCATCTATTTGGTGGTTGTTTGCTTGATCCCGCAGCTTATGATTAGCGGTTTTAAGGTGCAGTATCTGCCGTTAATTGGCCCATGGCTCGATAATCTTATTCAAGGCATTCCTGGATTGAGCTGGATACTAACCGGAGTCGGGATTTCGTTTTACTTTGGCGGTACAAGCTTGTTAATTGTTGTCGGCGTTGCTATGGACACAATCAGTCAGGTCGAAGCTCAATTGGTAATGCGTCATTATGATGGGTTCTTGGGCCCACGAGGTGGGCGACTGCGTGGGCGGCGTGCGTAAAAACTTTTCCGGCAAGGCAGATTTTAAGCGGGTTTAGTCGTCATTATGCCAAAAGTCATTGTGATAATTGGGCCGCCGGGAGCAGGCAAGGGAACGCAGGCGCGTTTGCTTTCTGAAAAGTATAGGTACCCGCAAATTTCGACAGGCGATATTTTAAGAGAGATGGCCCAGGCAGACACCATGCTTGGCCAAGAGATTAAGGCCACGTTGGCTTCAGGCAAATTGGTTAGCGACGAAATTTTAGCTGAAGTTATACAAGCGCGAACATCTCGCCCGGACTGTGAAAACGGTTATATTCTTGATGGGTTTCCGCGTACGGTTAATCAGGCACACCAACTTGAAGAATTGGCACTCCAGCAGCAAAAAGATGTATTGCTTGTTCGAGTCAAGGTGCATGAAGTCGTTTTGTTCCAACGTTTAACTGGGCGGCGCACTTGTGCGAAATGCGGAGAAATCTATAACGTTTATTTTCGGCCTCCCAAGGTTGAAGGGATATGCGATCTGGATGGTGAATCGCTTAAACAGCGAAGTGATGATAATCCGGATTCTGTTGCGCGCCGATTTGATGAATATAAAACCTCCACTGCACCCTTGATTGAATACTATCGTAGCAGTGGCCGTCTGATAGAGACGAGCGGTGAAGGGCAAGTGGGGGAAATTTTTGAAAAGCTTTGTTCGCTCATTGAAGGGGCAGTCAGCAGCGCATAAGAAGGCAAAAGTACTTCACTACTGTTGATATAAAAATAGATGATCATTCGTAAATCCCGAAGTGAACTCGAAAAGATGCGGCGAGCTGGTTTGATCGTCGCTGAGACATTGCGTGAGTTGCGAAAAATGGTTGAACCTGGGATTACGACTCGCCAGTTGGACTCGGCAGCGGAAAAAAAGATCCGCGCAATCGGTGCGTATCCAACTTTTAAAGGGTATAGAAAGTTTCCTTCTTCTATTTGTGCTTCTGTAAATGATGAGGTCGTTCACGGAATTCCTTCCGAACGAAAGCTTCGCGAAGGGGATGTCATCAAAATTGATTGCGGCGCGACCCTGGATGGTTATGTAGGTGATGCTGCGATCACCGTGCCTGTCGGAAATATTTCTCCAGCAGTTGAGAGGTTGATCGAGGTCACACGGACCTCATTATTCCGGGCAGTTGAAAAAATGGTTCCAGGCAATCGGTTGTACGATGTTTCCTATGCTGTGCAAGAGTTTGTTGAAGAAAACGGTTTTTCGATTGTCAGAGATTTTTGTGGGCATGGAATAGGCCAGCAAATGCATGAAGACCCACAAGTCCCAAATTATGGGCGTCGGGGCACTGGCCCAAAACTGAAAGCAGGTTGGGTTCTGGCGATTGAGCCAATGGTCAATTTGGGCACCCACGAAGTTCAGATTCTAAGCGATGGTTGGACGGTCAAAACAAAAGATGGAAGAGCGTCCTGCCATTTTGAACACACGATCGCGGTTACAGAAGACGGACCGGTTGTGTTGACTGCCCTGGAAGACGGTTCACTGACGTTGTAGCAGGCCCGCAGTAGTTGCCTTGCAAAAACGCAACCCACGGTTATAATGCCGGTTTCGCGTTATAGTGTTAAAGCTCACTACCTGAAAGTATGTCAAAAGAAGATGCCATAGAGGTACAGGCGACTGTGCTTGAAACCTTGCCAAATGCGATGTTCAAGGTTGAATTGGACACAAAGCACCAAGTTTTGGCGCATATCTCGGGGCGTATGCGAAAGAATTTCATCAAGATTCTCCCCGGAGATAAAGTTCTTGTAGAGCTTTCACCTTATGACCTTACACGCGGGCGAATTGTGTACAGGTTTAAATAAGATTTCGATTTCGTAAAACATTGAATTCGAGTGTTTAACCAAAAGAGGCTGAAATGAAAGTCAGAGCATCAGTCAAAAAGATTTGCGATAAATGCAAAATCATTCATCGGCATGGCGTAGTCCGGATTATTTGTGTGAATCCAAAGCACAAACAAAGACAGGGATAAATTTGTCGAACCTTATATTGCATATGTAAGGTTATGGATTAGTTAGCAGTTTACGGAGAAAGATAATGGCTCGTGTCGCAGGCGTGGATTTACCACCGCAAAAACGCGCTCAAATCGGTTTGACTTATATTTACGGGGTTGGCAAATCCCGTGCAACCAGCATCCTGACGGAAGCACAGGTTGATATAAACAAGAAGATTCGCGATCTCAGCGAAGAAGAGTTGAGCCGCATTCGCACAATTGTTGATCAGGGCGGCAACGTTGAAGGTGATCTGCGCAAGCAGATTCAACTGGACATCAAACGGTTGATGGACATTGGTTGCTACCGTGGTTTAAGGCATCGCCGCAGCTTGCCCGTCAGAGGGCAACGTACGCACACCAATGCGCGCACCCGAAAAGGACCTCGCCGCGCCACGGTGGCGAAGAAGAAAGTTGCAGGCAAGAAATAAGAATCAGACGATGGGGCTGGTTTTTATAGTAAGCCAGCCGCTTTTCGTGAAGGCAAAGTACTGACCTATGGCAAAGCAGCAACAAACCGCAGGCAAAAAGAAGGTTTTCAAAAAGAAAGAGAAAAAAGTCGTTCCTCAGGGCATCGTTCATATCCAGGCGACTTTCAACAACACGTTAGTCAGCATTACCGACCTTCAAGGAAATCTAGTCGCTCAATGCTCTTCTGGGGCGATGGGCTTTCGGGGCTCACGCAAGGGCACTCCTTTTGCCGCGCAGCAAGCGGCCAATAAAGCTGCAGGTATTGCTCGCGATAGTGGAATGCGTAGCGTCGAAGTGCGTGTTAAAGGCCCGGGCTCAGGGCGCGAATCTGCGATTCGTGCAATCCAGGGCGCTGGAATTGAGATCAAGTTGATTCGTGACGTGACGCCTGTTCCGCATAACGGGTGCCGTCCGCCGAAGCGTCGGCGTGTCTAAAGTAAAGGCGAACCTTTTTATCGAATCGGTTAACAGCGCGGCTATTCCAGTCTCTTGGACGATAACCGAAGAAAGATAATTATTAGGCCGCGCTTTGAAGCATCAACGGAGGAATAGAGATTGGCAAGAGATAGAGGCAAACAATGTCGTATGTGTCGGCGCGAAGGTGAAAAGCTCTACCTGAAAGGGGAGAAATGCTACAAACCTTCTTGTCCGATTGAAAAGCGCGGAGTCAACCCGCCTGGTCAACACGGGCCAAACGCAAAGCGTAAACCTGTGGCTGGCGGTTACGGCGAACAGTTGCGTCAGAAGCAACGCGTTAAGCGCATTTACAATTTGCTTGAAACTCAGTTTCGCAATTATTTTGAAAAGGCAGCCAGCCAAAAAGGTGTTACTGGTGAAAACCTGCTGGCTTTGCTTGAACGGCGACTGGATAATGTGATTTATCGCCTGGGATTTGCTATGTCGCGCAGACAGGCTCGGCAGTTTGTTCGCCACGGCCATGTTCAGGTCAATGGACGCAAGGTCAATATCCCGTCGTTCCAGGTCAAAATTGGTGATGAAATCGCCGTTCGTGAAAAAAGCTCTGACAATGCCCACATTCAGGGAGCATTCCAGACTTCTGGCGGACGTGGCCGACCGGGGTGGCTTGAGATTGTCAATTCGGACAAGCTCGTTGGCCGTGTGACTGCGTTGCCACGCCGAGATGATGTTGATCCGAATATCAAGGAACAGCTCATCGTCGAGTTGTATAGCAAGTAGTCGTGTCTGCTGCCTTGCCGCTACAGGGCGCGACTACCAGCCTCGCCGCTTTTTGACGGGTTTGGTTTAGTTGCCGGAAAAGCGAAGTTTTATTGCAGGCAGCTAGGCACGTAATGTTGGGTTAGTAATAGTTGGAGACAAAAAAATAAGCATGTGGACAGGATTCCAGAAGCCGAAGCGTTTGACGTGCGAAACCATGACGGATCGCTACGGGCGTTTCTCAGCCCAGCCCTTCGAGCGCGGTTTCGGTACAACAATTGGTAACAGCCTGCGCCGCGCATTGCTTTCGTCAATCGAAGGCGCAGCCATAACGGCAGTCCGCATTGAAGGCGTTTTGCATGAGTTCTCCTCGATACCAGGAGTTGTCGAAGATGCGACTGACATCATTCTCAATCTGAAGCAGGTTCCCTTTAAGCTTCATTCCGGTGAAGCGAAAACGCTTCATATCTCACGCACAGAACCGGGGGCAGTTGTGTCCGGCGACATCGAAACGGACGAAGATGTCGAAGTGCTTGATCCGAATATTCATATCGCAACGGTTAGCGAAGGCGGAAAGCTAAATATTGAGCTGCGTCTGAAAAAAGGGCGTGGCTACGTTTCGGCAGATCGAAATTTCGATGACGATTTGCCGGTTGGCTATATCCCGGTTGATTCGGTTCATTCACCCATCACGAAAGTCAATTTTCATGTAGAAGCTGCTCGATTGGGTCAGGACACTGATTACGACAAGCTGCTGCTTGAAGTCTGGACGAACGGAAGTATCACGCCTGAACATTCGATTGGCTTGGCTGCGAAATTGATCAAAGATCACATGGCGATCTTTATCAATTTTGAAGAAGAGGTCGAAACGCCCGTCGAAGCCGTCCCCCAAAAAACTTCGCAGCCGTTTAATGAGCATTTGGATAAATCCGTTGATGAATTGGAGCTTTCAGTGCGTTCGTACAATTGCCTGAAAAATTCTGACATCAAAACCATCCGGGATCTGGTTCAGAAATCAGAAGCGGAAATGCTCAAGACCAAAAATTTTGGCCGCAAGTCGCTCAACGAAATCAAGGATATTTTGACTTCCATGGGGCTTGGCTTGGGGATGAAGTTTGATGAAAACGGCACTGTAATCAGAGGCCCTGAGATGTAAGCCCCATGCTTTCTGATGCTGATTGCCGGAAAGCACAAAAGAAGTTCAGTTAAGGAAGAAAAGTAATGAGACATCTTGTTGCGCATAGAAAATTAGGTCGTACGTCATCGCATCGCAAAGCGTTGCTGCGTAACCTTTGCACATCGTTTGTGCTCCACGAGCGAATTATCACCACTTTGCCCAAAGCGAAAGAGTTGCGTCCGTATGTTGAAAAGGTCGTGACGCTTGGGCGGCGTTCACTTGCGGCCACGCAGGCCGGGAACGCAGCCGCGGCAGTTCATGCTGCCCGTCAGGCGGCAAGGTCCTTTTTCCCTGGCAATGCTGGAGCTGACAGCAAGCAGCACAATCAAGGCGCTGAGCGCACTGCGGGTGTTGCCGCTCTGAAAAAAGTGACCAGCGAATTGGCAGAGCGTTTTGCTGATCGTCCAGGTGGCTATACACGGATTTACAAACTTGGCCCGCGCAAAGGTGACGGCGCAGAGATGGCGTTGATCGAATTTGTTGGTAGCGAAGATAAAAAAGCCGTTACTGACAAGGCTGAGTA
>CAYLJQ010000101.1:0-14579 GCA_964383955.1 uncultured Heliomicrobium sp.
GTTCTCTGTGCGCTCTGTAGCCAAAAAGAAAGAATGAATCGACACTGTTGCCGGAATGGCAAGGTTAGGCCGAGAATAATCGCCGAAGAAAATACGAAGGAGTTTTCAAACCGCAGATGAGTTTATCGCTGAGCACGCCACGCGAACTGGGCTATCACATGCCCGCCGAATGGGAACCGCACGAAGCCACCTGGCTGTCATGGCCGCATAAAGAAGCCAGTTGGCCGGGACGGTTCGAGCCTGTTCCAGCCGTTTTTGTCGAACTGACCAAACATCTAAGCGAATCGGAACTCGTCCGCATCAATGTCGCTGATCAAGAATTTGCCGCACGAGTTCGCACGCTTTTGACAGCGGGCGGCGTGAATCTTGACCGCGTGCGCTTTCACTTGAATCCGACCGATGATGCCTGGTGCCGGGATCACGGGCCGATTTATGTGGTTCGTGACCGCGACGGCAAACGCGAACGCGCGATCAACGATTGGGGCTACAACGCCTGGGGAGGGAAATATCTGCCCTGCGACAACGACGATGTCGTTCCAACGCGCATTGCTGAAGAAATGGGCGAAGTTCTGTTTCAGCCAAACATCGTCATGGAAGGCGGCTCGATTGATGTGAACGGGCTTGGAACTTTGCTGACAACGGAAGCCTGTTTGCTCAATCCCAATCGCAATCCACGACTGAATCGCCAGCAAATTGAACAGTACCTGAAAGATTACTTGGGCGTGACGAACATCTTGTGGTTGGGCGATGGAATTGTCGGCGACGACACCGACGGCCACATTGACGATCTGACGCGATTTGTTTCCGCCGACACGGTCGTCACTGTTATTGAAGACGATCCGCAGGATGAAAACTTTCAGCCGCTGAAAGAAAACTACCAGCGGTTGCTGACGATGAAAGATCAGGATGGCCAAGCCTTGCGCGTCGTGACAATGCCCATGCCCGGCGAACGCTATGTGGACGATCAGCGCGTGCCGATGAGCTACGCCAACTTTTACATTGCCAATAAATCTGTGCTGGTTCCGACCTATCGCCACGCCAACGACGCCAGGGCGTGCGAAATTCTGCAATCGCTTTTTCCGGATCGGCAGGTCATCGGCATTGATTGCCACGATTTGATCTGGGGACTTGGTTCAATTCATTGCGTGACCCAGCAACAACCTTCGATCTGATTTAGATCGGTTTTCCATTCGGTTTACGGTATCCACAGAGAACACAGAGCACTCCGAGGGGTTATCAATCTTTTGCGATCTCTGTGTTCTCTGTGGATACCGGCACATTCATTTGCAAACTGGTCTAAATCAGAACAAGCAACATTGAGACAAACGATTAACCACGGATAAACACTGATTCACTCAGATGAACACAGATACACACACATTTACCCGTGTTGATCTGTGCTTATCCGTGTTCATCAGTGGTTTCTTTCTGGTTGTACCAATGTTGTTTGGTGCGATTTAGGTCAAAAATAGCCTGCATTTGCGTTTCACCCCTGCAAGCAGGCTAAAATTTCGTTTGTTTTCCCCAAACAGCTAAGCGGCCACCCCAGCTCACGGCCCTTTCTTTGCGTTCGCGCGAAATCACCGATTTGAAATTTAGGAGTTTTATGAAGATCAAAGTGATTTTGACCAGTGTGTTTGCGTCCCTGGTTTGGCTAAGTTCAGTTTCGGCTCAACGTCAGGTTCCTGTTCAAAAGCGTGAGAACGCTTCGCCAGCGACCACGGCGAAACTGTCTCAGGCATACGGAAAATTGCCGCTCGCTTTTGAAGCCAATCGCGGGCAAAGCGACGGTCGCGTACAGTTTCTGGCGCGCGGAAATGGGTATGCGTTGTTTTTGACAGGGCAGGAAACCGTGCTGAAGTTGCGGCCACACGAAGCGGAATCGCAAAGCTCAAAATCGGCCGTCATCAGAATGAAGCTGCCGGGTGCAAAGACTTCACCAAAGATCGTTGGCCTGCACCCATTACCGGGCAAAAGCAATTACTTTTTGGGCAATGACCCTAACCGCTGGCAAACGGGCGTTGAAAGTTTTGCCCAGGTCAAATACGAAGCCGTTTATCCGGGCGTGGATTTGATCTGGTACGGCAACCAGCGACAGCTTGAATATGACTTTGTGGTTGCACCCGGCGCGCGAACCGAAACGATCAAAATCGTTTTTGAAGGCGCGCAGAAGTTGAAGCTGGCTGAAGATGGTTCGCTGATTTTACGCGCGGAAGGGCGAAAAGCGCGCATGCTGAAACCTTTGGCTTGGCAAGAAATAGACGGTCAGCGCCGCGAAGTCCCTTGCGATTACCGGTTGAAGGGCAATCAAGTCAGATTTCAGCTTGGCAAATACGACGTCAGTCATCCGCTCGTAATTGATCCCGTGCTGGTGTATTCGACGTTTATTGGTGGAGCGGGTTTTGACGAAGCATACGGAGTTGCTGTTGATGGGCAGGGGAACGCTTATCTGGCAGGCATTACCGATTCGGCGGATTTCCCCAGCAACAGCCCGATTCAACCAACCAAAGGCGCTGTCAGCGAAGCGTTTGTGATGAAGCTGAATCCGGCGGGGAACGCGGTTGTCTATGCCGCGTGGTTGGGCGGCGGTTCCAGCGATGCGGCGAACAAAATTGCCGTTGACGGTTCAGGCGAAGTGGTAATAACCGGCACCACTTCTTCCACAGATTTCCCTTTGAAAAACGCGCTGCAACCAATGCGCGCAGGCGGAGTGGAAGCGTTTGTCGCCAGGCTGAATGCGTCCGGTTCTGAACTGGTTTATTCGACGCTGCTGGGCGGTTCGGGAAATGAAGCGGCTGGCAGTGTGGCCATTGATGCCAGCGGCAATGTGTATGTTTCAGGCAACACGGATTCGTGGGACTTTCCGTTGATGAATCCGCTGCAAGCCGCCAAACAGGGAAGCGCGTTTTATTCCAGCAGCGACGCGGGCGGAAATTGGACGGGGGCAGGGAATGGACTGACGGCATCGCAAACCAGCGATCTGGCGATTGATCCGACCAGCCCGGCGATAATTTACGCGGCCACAGAACGCGGGGTGTACAAAACCACAAACAGCGGTGCTAGCTGGACGCGCGTTGGCAGCAGCAGTTTGGCTTTGCCCACCTCTCGCCTGGTGATTGACCCCGTGACTCCTGCCACAATTTATGCCATCGCTGGCAACAGATTCTGGAAATCAACCGATGGCGGTGAAAACTGGACTGCCATTGTGAACACGCTGGTCAACTCCGTAGCGATTGATCCGGTAACATCAACAACGCTTTATGTAGGCACAGGCAGCGGCCTGACCAAAAGCACTAATGGCGGGATGACTTTTAGTCCTATTTCCATTCCGCCAGTCGGCGGTGGCGGTTCAGTAATCCCCAGCGCACTGGCAATTGATCCGCAATCACCGATGACGGTTTATGCCGGTACGAATCGCGGGATGTACAAAACCGTCAATGGCGGCACAGCGTGGACGTTTGCCGGAAACGGACTGCCGACGTTTACATCCCCTATGTTTTTAAGCATTGCCATCAGCCGCAGCAATCCGTCAACGATCTTTGCAATGCTTCGTGATGGTTTCTTCAAGACGACTGACGGCGGCAATAGTTGGAATCCGGTCACCATTCCTCTCACACCGCTTCAGTACAGAACGCTGGCAGTTGATCCGTCAAATCCAAACATCGTTTATGTGGGCACGCAGGGACTGGGAATTTATAAATCCACCGATGGAGGATTGACCTGGAATCAGATCAACAATGGGTTGAACGGGTCTATCGTAATGAGCGTGCAGATCGTCACCAACTCACCCATGACCATTTACGCAGCGACGAACAGCGCAACGGATGGTTTCGTCGCCAAGATCAATCCTGCGGGATCGGCGTTGGTTTATTCGACCTACTTGGGCGGCGGCGATTCTGACTTTGCCGCCAGCGTAGCGGTTGACGCAACCGGCAACGCTTACGTGGGCGGAACCACGCAGTCGAAAAACTTCCCTACAGCCAATGCCTATCAATCGGCCCTGAAAGGCGTGAGCGATGCCTTTGTCGCAAAACTTAACCCGGCGGGGTCGGCGCTGTTATGGTCAACGTATTTGGGAGGAGACGTTACAGAAACCTGTTTAGGACTTGCCATCAATTCCGCAGGAAATGTGTTTATCACAGGCACAACCGCTTCAACCAACTTCCCGACAGTCAACGCCGCTCAATCAAACAATTCAGGATTCAACGATGCCTATGTCACGCGGTTTAGCGCCGACGGGCAATCGCTGGAGTATTCGACGTATCTGGGCGGCAGCATGATCGAATTTGCGCAGGGCATTGCGGTGGACGCGGCCAGCAATGCCTATGTAACGGGCTTGACCACCTCTAGCGATTTTCCGGTCGCAAACGCCGCGCAGCCAACGCCTGATCCCGGCCAGACGCCCGGCGTCGCAGACGCCTTCATTACGAAACTCAGCGCCAGCGGATCGGCGTTGCTGTATTCAACGTATTTGGGCGGCAGCAGTTCGGAACAGGGGAATGCGATTGCGGTGGACGCGGCAGGCAATGTCTATGTGGTTGGTTACACCAACTCGTCCAACTTTCCGCTGACGCCGAATCCGCTGCGATCAACGTTCTCGCAGCGCGAAGCCTTCATTACGAAACTGGCCATCAGCGCAGATCTGACGGTTGCGATCAATGACGAACCTGATCCAGTGCAGGTGAATGGCAATCTGGCGTACACCGTAACGATTGCCAACAATGGCCCCGATCCGGCTGCGAATGTGACAGCGACAATCACCTTGCCACAAGCAGTGATTTTTGTTTCAGCAAATACTTCGCAAGGAAGTTGCACTGGAAATAGCCCCGTGAATTGCGCGCTCGGAAATCTGGCAGCCAACGCCAATGTGACGATCATCCTGGTTGTGACACCAACGGCGGCAGGAAACATTACTCTTCAAACATCAGCGGCCAGCGCAATAGCGGACATCAACACGGCCAATAACACCGCTTCGCAGACGACAAAAGTTTCGACACTGCCTTCGATTTTCGGACGAGTCACAATCGGTTTAGGCAATGGCTTGAGCGGCGTGATGATGAACCTAGGTGGCACGCAACGGCCAGTCATCACCACGTCGGATGACGGGCGATACCAGTTTGCCGAATTGGCTGCGGGTGGCAATTACACCGTCACGCCTTCGCGGCAAGGGTATGTGTTCAATCCGGCGAACCGCGCCTTCAACAATTTGACCACAGATCAGCGCAGCGATTTTTCCGCTGTGGCTTGCGTCTTTTCGATCACTCCGTCGAACCTCGTTTTCCCGTCTGTTGGCGGCACGGGCAGCATTAGAGTTAATAGTCCGGACGTGCAATGTCCCTGGACCGCGCGCAGCAATGCCGCGTGGATCAAGCTGAGTGGCGCAGCAAATGGCATCATCACGGGCAATGGCAGCCAAACGGTCAACTTTACGGTTGATCCGACAGTTGGCGCACGCAGCGGAACGATCACCATTGCGGAAAACACGTTCACCGTGCTGCAAGAATTCAATGCTTGCGCCACAGCAGATTTTTCCACTTCGCCGGTCAGCGTGTTGCCACAAGCTGGATATTTTTTGCGGATTCTGGCGGCAGACTTCAACAAAGACGCTGTGCCCGATCTGGCGGCGATCAATAACAACCTGACTGGCCCGGAAAACCAGGCGACCTTGCTGGTTTACCCCAGCAATCCTGCTGGCGGATTCGCTGCACCGATCAAAGCCATGACATTGCAAGGCGGCAACGCTTCGTTCCAGGCATTTGCCGCCGGAGATTTGAATGGCGACGGTTTTCGGGATTTTGTGGCGACTGGTGGGCAGAACCAAAACCGCATCTTCGTAGTTCTGAGCGATGGCGCAGGCGGCTTTCTTCCCTTCAAAGAATATGCGGACACCTTCCCGTTATTTGCGGTGGCCATTGGCGATTTCAACAGCGACAACAAACCTGACGTGGCGTTCGGCGTGCGTTCGTTTGAAGCGAATGTCATCGTGCGGCTGAACGACGGCGCTGGCAATTTGGGCGATCCCAAAATCCTGGCCAAAGCGGGAGGCAACTTCCCGGTTGATCAGGTCGAAGTCGCGGATTTCGATGGCGACAACAAACTCGACATTGTTTCGTTTGCCCAGGGGCCGGAATTCATCATTCACAAAGGCGATGGCGCGGGAAATTTTTCTGCGCAACCGCAAATTCTTCCGGCTCCAACCGGAGCCAGAAGCCTTGGCGATTTCAACGGCGACCGCCGTCCGGATGTGCTTTTTACGGGCTTCAACGAAATGATTCTGTACTTGAGTAACGGCATGGGACAGTTCAGTTCGCCAACGCGAATCCCTCTTAGCTTTCCCTTCATTACCAGTCAGTCTGGCCTGATTGCTGGCGATTTCAACGGAGACGGCAGAACGGACGCAGGCATTTTCCCCAACAACTCGACCAACAGTTACAACGAAGGAATGTTGACGTTCCTTTCAATTGGCAACGGCGGGTTTGCGCCGCCAACGTGGTATTTGCCGATTGTCGGAGGAAGTTTGACGGCGGCTGGTGGTGTGCTGTCTGTGGCGGAAGATTTCAACCGCGATGGATTGGCTGATATGTTGTTTGCCCAGAACAATTCCTCCGCAAATACATCCAGCATAACCATCGCCACGGCGACGCAAAGCGGGTTGACACTACCGCGAATGTTTCCATTTTCCGGATCGGACAGCGGTTCGCAATCTTCGCCAAGCGCGATTGCCTCGGCAGATTTGAATGGCGATGGCGTGATTGATTTGGCGACGACGAATTTCAGCTCGGCCAATGTTTCGTTGCTGCCAGGTCGCGGACGCGGCGAATTTGGCAACCCGATTGCCATTCCCACCGGATTCGATTCTGGCGGGGCAATTGATCTGGCAATCCGCGATTTCAACCGCGATGGCAATCGCGATCTGGTCGTGCTTAGCGCTAGTGCCAATACCATTGTGGTTTTGCTGGGCAACGGGCGCGGCGAGTTCTCAAAATCCGCGACGCTGACTGTGGGACCGAACGCGCGCCAGTTGGGTGTCGCCGATTTTAATAACGACGGCAATTTGGACTTGATCGCCAGAACTCAGGCAGGCGGTTTGGCACTGTTCACTGGCAACGGACAAGGCGGATTCACCGCAGGCCAGTCCGGCATCGGTGGCAATCTTGGTGATTTCGACCAGACCTTTGTCATTGGCGATTTCAACGGAGACACGAACGCCGATCTTGTCCTGGCCGACGGCAATCAAGCAGCTCCCGGCCCACGGTTGATTTTGCTCAGTGGAAACGGGCAAGGCGGTTTTGCCGCTCCCAAAACCATTCTGGTAGAAGGGAGGTACAACCTGGTGGCCGCCGCTGATTTCAATTTGGACGGAAAAGACGATCTGGCGTATCTGTTCGGCAGCATTTTGTACATATTGCTCAGCACGGACGAAGGCAGCTTTGCCGCTCCGACGCAATATCCGGTGGGCGGCGATACGCGTTATGTGACGGTGCGCGATGTTAATGGAGACGCCAAACCGGACATCATTGCCGCCGGGCAAAGTTCCCAAGGTGTTTACGTGCTGATCGGGAAAGGCGATGGCGCATTCAACACTGCCAGCGTTGTTCCATTACCCGGATTGCCGAATCGGGTTGCGGCGGATGATTTCAACGGTGACGGCAGCGTAGATTTTGCTGTTGTGCGCGGCAGTTCGACCATCGGAGCCATCTTGCTGAACCGCGCAAGTTGTCCGCCCGCAGGCGCTGCGGTTGTCACGTCTGCGGCCAGTTACCAGCGATACAATCTGGCGTCGGAATCCATCGCCGCGCTGTTTGGAACCGGATTGGCGCAAAGCGTACAAGTCGCATCAAGCGTTCCGCTACCGACTTCGCTGGGGGGAACCAGCGTCAGGATAAAAGACAGCGCAGGCGTGGAGCGCGCCGCTCCGTTGTTTTTTATCTCTCCGAATCAGATTAACTTCCAGATTCCGCCAGGGGCTGCGGCTGGAACGGCTCTGGTCTCAGTCATCAACGGAAGCAACGTCGCCGCCGTTGGCACGTTGACAATCAACCGCCTTGTTCCAGCGCTGTTTTCCGCCGACACCAGCGGACAAGGATTTGCTTCGGCTGTTGTTTTGCGCGTCAAAGCCGATGGAACACAAATCTTCGAACCTGTGACGGCCCCGAATGGAACAGGGCAAATCGTTGCCATTCCGATTGATCTTGGCCCTGAAAGCGATCAGGTTTTCGTGCTGCTGTTTGGCTCAGGGCTTCGCGGCAACACCGGGCTTGCAAACGTGTCGGTGACAATCGCCGGAAGCCCTATTGAGGTTCAATACGCTGGTGCGCAAGGCGATTTTGTCGGCTTGGATCAGGTAAATCTGAAATTGCCGCGCAGCATTTCCGGGCGAGGCTTGTCCACCGTCGTGCTGACAGTGGACGGCAAAACGGCGAATCCGGTAAACATCAATATCAAGTAAGCTGGCGAAACGATAAACTGTCATATCATATGCGAAGGAGGTGATTGAATCTGAGTCAAGAAAACTACCAGCGCGGCGTTCGGCGCGTGCTGCTGATTACTCTATTGCTGAATCTGGCCGTCGTTGCCGGCAAGCTGGTTGCGGGCATTTTGGCTGGAAGCTTGAGCGTGATTAGCGACGCGATTCATTCTTCGGTGGATTCCCTGAATAACGTGGTCGGTTTGGTCGTGATGCGATATGCCACCGCCGAACCGGACGACGAACATCCTTACGGCCATGCCAAGTTTGAAACACTGGCGGCATTCGCCATCGCCGGATTTTTGTTTGTCACCTGTTATCAAATCAGCCTGAGCGCCATCAAAAAACTCTTCAGCCATGAAACCGTGACGATTGAAATCACCACGCTGACGATTTCCGTCATGCTGGTGACGATTGTAGTCAACGTCTTTGTCGCGGTTTATGAAAAGCGCGAAGGCCAGCGATTGAAAAGCGAATTTCTGATTGCTGATGCCATTCATACCCGCAGCGACATTCTGGTTAGTTGTTCCGTGTTGACCGGATTGTTTTTGATCAAGGCCGGTTTTGTCTGGATGGACCCTGTGGTGTCGCTGGCGGTCGCGGCGTTTATTGCCTGGAACGGGTATCAGATTTTCAAAACGACGGTGCCGGTGCTGGTTGATGCTGCGCCTGTGCCATCCGTTCGCATTGCGGCAGTTGCGGAAGAAGTTCCGGGAGTCCATTCGGTTCACGACGTGCGCTCGCGCGCGCAAGGCGGAGAAATGTTTATCGAAATGCACATGCACGTGGCCAATGAAGTCGAACTCGACCCTGTCGCTTCTCATGCAGTGACCGAAGCCGTCGAACAGCGCCTGACGGATGAATTTGGCAAAGTTACGGCAACGATTCACGTCGAACCTTTGCCGTAAGGATGATCGCCGTTTCATGATGTAAGTACGCAAGCAAAATTTAGGCGGGATTATTCAGATTGAGATAATTGTAAGCTTTTGTTGTGGCCTTCCTTCACAATCAAAGGTCTCTCCATTAGTGTAGGCATCGCCTTCTTGCAGTATCACAACACTCAATAACCTAAGCGGCGATCGTCTCCGATTGCTATCGGAAACCTTGGAAGCATTGCCAGAGCCGAATCTGGCGTTGTCTGTGGGAGCGTGGGGCGTTGCGGCAAGCGGCGCAAAAAATATTCTTTGGAGCATGACCAATCTGTATGAGCACTAACATTCAGAGGCGAAGACGGGGCTGGGCGCTGCTTTGGTTCTTTACTTGCGCCGCAATGGTAGCTGTCTACCCTTCCTGGGATCAGTCGCGCGCGCAGTCCTCCACAGGATCGGATGACGAGCGTGCCGCTTCATTCGAGAAGTTCGCCAAACCGTTCTTACAGCAAAACTGCCAACGTTGCCACGAGGGCGACAACAGGATGGGCGGAGTCCGGGTTGACCAGCTCGACGCCAAGTTCGATGACCAGCAAATCGCCACCTGGGAAGCCGTCCGCGAGCGGATTGATGCTGGGACGATGCCGCCGAAGAATGCCAAACCGCAGCCCAGTGATGCCGAACGCGAGCGGATGACCAAATGGATAGATAAGGCGCTCGAAGTGGCGCGAACGCGCCGGGTTTCCCGAAATGGGTTAATCCGGCGATTGACGGTCGCGCAATATCGGAACACGATGCGCGAATTGCTGATGCTGGAAGACGATGTCGCCGACATCCTGCCTGCTGATGCCGTCTCAAAAGACGGATTCCTGAACAACCACGAACGGCTGGAGCTATCGCCGCTACTGACCGAAACCTATTTCGAAATCGCCGAGAAGGCGCTCAACCGGGTAATTATTGACCCGAAATCCAAACCGTCTATCCAGAATTTCCGACTCGATTTCGGCAGCGGGATCAATCCGAAGCCCGTCAGCGAGAAGCTCGTGCTGGGAGCGGGCAGCACGTTGCTGGCTCCGGCAGACTTTATCGTCACACAATTGACCGTGAAGAAGCCCTTCCCCTTCGAGCCGTTTTTCATGCGGACGAAGTACCGGTTCATTGAGGGATATCAGGGCAACGACACCGTGCGCGGGTGGCGTGATTTCGACAGCATCTATCACGCGGTGTTCGCCGATTTTCGCGGCAGCGGCGGCTACCCGAAAGGGAAAGCGTACGGGACGGTTCCCGAAGGATTGTTGCTCCGCCCCGCTATTCCGAACGACGAACTGTTCGGGACCGACGGAACTTACGGGCCGAAGGCTAATTTCAAAATCGCCGTACGCGAACTACCGGATAACGGACGCTTTCGCGTGACGGTCACTGCGGCGAAATATGACGATGGCCTGCTGCTCGACAAGGGCGCGAGTGCAGCGGAAGGCTCAGGAATCGTGGTCAATGGCGGTTCTGCGATAATCCCTAAGCCGGGCATTTATCAGGTAGAAGTACATCCTGCTCCACTGTATGCAGAGGCGGCAAAGCTGAAAGCGGCTCAGGAACAGAAGCGTCCGCAGGGACGCAACAACGCGCCGAAATTGCCCGACGTTACGTTGAAAATCGGCGACCGGCAGTTCACGGGCAGCCTGCAACAGCCTGCCTTTCTGGTCGTTCGGCTGGCAGCGGGGGCGACAACGGTCAGCACATCCATTGACGGCGTGCGCGACACCGCCAAAATCGTGCTGACGCCGTTGCCCGCAACACACGAAACGGCCCGCCGCTTTCTCGCGTTTGAAAAGCGCGCGCCCAAAGTCGGTGTGCATCTCGGATTCCGCCGCGATTGCGGCAGTTCGCTGGTCGCTGTAGGCGAGCCGCAACCCGTCGCCGGGACAAAACTCGCCCGCTACACATTTGAAGGCGCGATGCGCAACTTCCCGAACGCCGAGGTCGAGAAGGACAACGTCAACTATCTGGCGGGCGTGCGTGAAATCGGCGTGCGCAGCGAATATACAGACGGACGCGACATGCCGCGCTTGCTGATCCGCTCGGTTGAATTCGAAGGGCCATTGCACGAAACGTGGCCGCCACCATCCTACAAAAACATCTTCATTGATTCTGGGCAGAAGAATGATCGCCCCGCTTATGCCCGGCAGATTCTGCGCAACTTCGCGCGGCGCGCCTACCGCCGTCCGATCACTAAGTCTGAAGAAGAAGCCCTGGTTGCGGTGTATCGCAACTCCACAGCCGCCGGGCGCAGCTTCGAAGAGAGCATCAAGGACGCGCTGCTGGTGGCGCTGACCTCGCCGCAATTTCTGTTTCTGATCGAGAGCAGTGCGACGCCTAAGCCGGAACCGTTGGACAACTACGAACTGGCGTCAAAGCTTTCCTACTTCCTCTGGAACAGCCCGCCGGATGCAAAAACTATGCAACTTGCTACCGCCGGGACGTTGCGCAAACAGCTCGACGCCGAAACGGAGCGAATGGTTGCCGACCCGAAATTCTCGCGCTTCATCAACGAATTCGCTGCACAATGGCTGAGCCTTGATAAGTTTCAAGTGCTTGAGCCGGATCGCACGCGCTTTCCGAAACTCACGCGAGAAACCCGCACGCAACTCCGGCAGGAACCTGTGGAGTATTTGCGCTACCTGATTCGCGAAAATCTTCCGGCGACAAATCTGGTGCAATCGGATTTCATCCTGGCGAACGAGACGGTCGCGGGTTATTACGATCTGGGAGATAAAACCGAGAGCGGATTCCGCTTTGTGCCGATCAAACACGGACGGACGGAACTGGGCGGCGTGCTGACACAGGTTGCGATCATGGCTGGCCTTTCCGACGGGCGAGAATCGAATCCGGTGAAACGCGGCGCGTGGTTGGCGCGCAAGATTGTCGCCGAACCGCCCGCCGATCCGCCGCCGAACGTCCCCGCGCTTAAGGAGGCGGAAAAAGGGTTGACGCTGCGCCAGCGCCTAGAACAGCATCGCGATGTTGTCGCTTGCAGAAATTGTCATGCCAAGATTGATCCGTGGGGTGTCGCGCTCGAAGAGTTCAACGCCGGCGGCAGGCTGAAGACGCAGCCTGCAGATGCGCGCAGTATTCTCCCCGATCATACGGAAGTCAGCGGCGCCAACGATCTGAAACGTTATCTCGCGAATGATCGGATTGATCAGGTAGCCTTCAGCTTCCTGAAACATCTGGCAACTTACGCTTCCGGTCGCACTTTGACTTATAGTGAACGAAATCAGTTAAAACAGGATGGGCTGAAGTTGAAGGCCGATGGCTACAAGATGAAAGACATGTTTCGATATGTCGTCAACAGCCCGTTGTTCCTGGAGAAATAGCAAAGGAATATCTTATCCACGAAGACACACGAAGGAACACGAAGATGCACAACCCCTTTCCTGTCTTCCTTCGTGTTTTCTTCGTGTGACTTCGTGGATGAAAAAATTGTCTGACTGGAGGAATTATGACCAACTCTTTTCGCCCCAATTCTTTCCGTATGGATCGCCGTGCTTTCCTGAAAGGTCTCGGTGGCGTAACGCTGGCCTTGCCAGTCCTCGACGTAATGGGCGCTGAGGTGACTGATCGCCTTCCGCGCCGCTTCTGCGCAATTTACACCGCTAATGGAATGTCGCTGCCATTGAAAGATCATGGAATTTCCGAGTGGTACTGGTTTCCCAAGGTCCCGGACAGCGGCGAGATCACCTATGGCAAATCAACCGAGCCGTTGCTGCCGTTTCAGAAGCAGATCAGCTTTATGGGCGGGCTTTATCATCCGAACGGCCCCAAGGCCGACCCGCACACTTGCTCTGATATGTGGCTGACGGGCGCGCCGCTGCAAAATCCGAAACCGGGAACGTACAACACAGCGGGGCTTGATCAGGTGATCGCGCTGCACACCAAGCAGCATTGCCGTCAGGCTTCGCTGACGCTTTCGATTGACGCGGGCACAGGCTTTCTGTCGCGCACGGGCACGATTTCTTACAGCCTGGAAGGGCGTGCGATTCCGGCTGAAAACAAGCCGCGCCGTGTGTTCGAGCGCCTGTTCACCCTGGATCGCGCATCGCTCAAAACCGAGCACGAGAAGCTTCAGCGCCGCATCAAACTCGTTGATGCCGTGGCGGAAAGCGCGCAAGCGCTCAACCAAAAGCTCGGCAAGACAGATCGGGAGCGAATGGATCAATATCTGACTTCGCTCAACGAAGTCGAATCACGGCTGGCCGCTTCGGAAAAATGGATTGATATCCCACTCAAGAAGCAGGAATACTCCCATCTGAATCTCGATGCCTCCAACGAAGGCGACCCGGCCGAGTATTACAAGACGATGTTCGATCTGATCGCGCTGGCCTTCGACGCCGACATCACGCGCTCGGTCGCGTTTATGCTCAACCGCGAAGACGGCATGGGCATCAGCGACACCTTTCCGCTCAAGCTGGGTTTGGCGAAAACGCATCACAACCTTTCGCACGCCACCGACAAGGAAGGCCAGCTCAATTTCGCCAAGTACGATCTGTTTTTGAGTCAGCAACTCGCGCACTTTTTCGCGCGGATGAATGAATACAAGGACCGCAGCGGCTCGGTGCTCGACAACACAATCGTGCTGTTTGGAAGCGGCGCCAGCACGACCCACAATCCGCATAACCTGCCGACACTCATCGCAGGCGGCGCAAACATGGGATTGAAGCACGGCGGTTACTGGCGCAGCGGCGAGACGCGCATGTCGAATGTGCATCTGAGCATTCTGCGTTCGATAGGAATCGAGCAGGAATCGTTCTCAGACAGCACGGGGACGGTCAGCAATTCGATTTTCAGCAAAGTATAAAAGGTAGGAGCAAAAGTCGGACAGATTTACTTCGTCCAGTCTTCGAGCGACAAGTCGCTCACTTGCGCGAAATGAATGTGATTGGCCATGACCATTGTCGTCTGCGTAGCCAAATGCCACCGCGGCGATGCGCAAGCCCTGTGAGCCTACGCGCAGCTTTTGTTTTTGCAATGTTTGATAAGGTTGGCTGACAAGCTGATCGTAAGGAAGTATGGTGAATTCTTTTGACAATCCGAGCACCTAACCCAGCCAGTAGTTCCGCTTCAATTTTGACGACTCTAATAATTCCTTATATAACGTCTTCAGTTTTCTGCTTTCGCAAGTACTTCACGTTTAAGGAGTGTAAAGACTATGAACGCAAACAATCCTAATAATTTTCAGCGCAACT
>CAYLJQ010000102.1:0-14490 GCA_964383955.1 uncultured Heliomicrobium sp.
GGATCACCAGCGGCCAGCATCAACAAGCTGGATTTCAAATTCATTCGATAATTTCCCATCGTGCCAGAAACACACGCTGGTTTTGCCGGATTCCAGACCTGGAGGAACAGGAACATTGATTTGTGTCAGAGAGGAATATTGAGGATCGCCCGGAGGCCCAACATAGGTAGGATGGATTCCATAACCTCCGACTTCTACGCGCACTTCCCACCGCCTGGCATCTTTCGGTAAGCCTTCAGACCAGATTGACAGGCCGGAACTGCGTCCACGGCGCGGAAAGTTATGATCAAACGTAGCCGGATTGATCACATCCAGAATGCGAAGCGAAGGTGCAACAGTTTCAGGTTTGTCATTCCAGCGGCGATACGCTTTAACCGCAGCGCGGGTGTCGTTTCGGAAAAGCAGCTCAACACGAGCAAATCCGGCGGAGCGCGCCATCTGAACCATGCATTCCAGGTTCGGTGCCCACCAGTTGTCATACTGCCCGCCCAATTCATCAAATTCGTAAAACTCCATCGCCGGTTCGCCGCCTTCGCGCATTTTGTCAATGATGTGGGATTCGATCACGGCAAAGTCTCGCGTAAGCTCACAGACGTTTTCCAGCGCCAGCAATGGATGCCGCAGGTGATACAGCACGCCCATAAACAGCACGATGTCGAACGAACCAAGATTGTCTTTGCCAATTTCGTAAACGCTTCGTTCGTGAAATTCGGCGTTGGAGTTCAAGGCTTGGCGGGCAGCAAAGAAATTGCTCGGATGCCAGCAATCAATCGAAGTGACTTTTGCGCCTCGGCGTTCGGTTTCAAAGGTATAAAAGCCATCCCAGCAGCCAATGTCCAGCAACGTTTTCCCGCTTAAATCTTCCGGCAATTCCAGGCTGCGATAAATGCCTTGCAGTTCTGCCAACGAATGCACGCCCGGCGTAACAAGCCCATTCCCAAGATCAATGCTGTGCCACCAGGAACCGGAAAGCAGCATTCCGGCTTGCTCAATGCCGACTGGCCTTACCTGTTCGCACAATTCATCGTTATTCATTCAGATTCCGAAAGCCTACCACTGCCCGCCTTCAGCCAACTCAATTTCAAAGTCATCCGAAAGCTGGTTGCCATTCCAGACGCTGACAATGTTTTTGCCAAGCTCCAAGCCCAGCGGCACAGGAACATTGATCTGCCAGTTCCCTTCTTCGCCCCATTTTCCAACGTAAACCGGCCTGGCTCCGAAACCGCCGATTTCCACGCGCACAGTGTCGCGCGTAGCAGTTTCCGGCAAACCCGAAACAGATAAAGCCAGCACAGCGTTTCGACCTCGGCGAGGCAAAGTGTGATCCAGGTTCACAGCATTCAAAACATCCACAATCTTCAGCGAAGGCGAGGCTTCCTGCGGTTTGTCGTCCCAGCGGCGATGGGCTTTGATGACGACGCGGGTATCCTGCCGCCGCAAAACTTCAACGCGAACGAATCCGGCAGTGCGCGTCATTTGAACCAGACATTCGACGTTCGGCCCCCACCAGTTGTCATACTGGCCGCCGAGTTCGTCCATTTCATAAAACTCCATCACCGGATGTTTGGTGTCGAACAGGTTGTCAATCTGGTGCGTTTCGATGACGGCCAAATCGCGCGTCACTTCGCAAACCTGCTCCAACGCCAGCAGCGGGTGTTTGACGTGGTAGAGCACGCCCAAAAAGAAGACGACATCGAACGCGCCGAGCTTTTCTTTCGTCACTTCATAGACGCTGAGTTCGTGGAATTCAGCTTTGGATTTCAGGGCTTCGCGGGCGGCGAAGAATTTTTCGGGTCGCCAGCAATCCACCGAAGTGACTGATGCACCCTGGCGTTCCGCTTCGAAGCTGTAAAAGCCGTCCCAGCAGCCAATATCCAGCACGCGTTTGCCCTGCAAATCGGGCAACAGAAATTTCGCAAAATTGTCGCGCAACTCTTCGATCTTGTGCGCGCCGGGAGTGATTTGCCCATCTCCCAGGTCAATGCTGTGCCACCAACCGGTCATGCTTAGCGCATCGCGTTGGCTGGCGGCGGTGTTATCCAGAATTTGTCGTAGTTCGTTGTCTTTTGAAATGGTAGTCATTTGAAATCAGAGATTTGAAATTCACTGTCAGTGGTGGTATCTGTGACGCCGCTTATGAGAATCGGGCTTGACGCTATCCCATTGGTCGCAGCGAAAACAGGGATTGGGCATTATACGGACGCGCTGGCATCCTCGCTAGCGCGCATTCATTCTGACCATCAGTATGTTTTACTTTCTCCCTTCGATTTCGCATTTCATTCCGGTAACGGCACTCCGCCAAACCTGAGCAAACTATTTTTTCCGGTTCGCTCGGTTTTTCGGAAGTGGTGGCTGGCCGGATTGCCTGCGATGCTCAGAATTTCTCCGCTGGACGTGTTTCACGGAACGAATTATTGCATCCCGGTTTTCTCAAATTGTCCGACGGTGGTGACCATTCACGACTTGTCGCTGTTCACGCAAGCGCACACGCACGAAGACGAAAATGTCAAACGCGGCAAGCGCCGAATGCCCTTGATGGCGCGCCGGGCAACCAAAATCATCACGCCTAGCGAATTTACCAAGCGCGAAACCATTCAGTATCTGGGCGTGCACGAAGACAAAATTCAGGTCATCTTTGAAGCCGCGCGCGACAATATGAGACCGGTTCCAATCGCCGAATGCCAGCCAACGCTTGAAAAGTACCAGCTTCGGCAACCATATTTGCTCTACGTTGGAACCATTGAGCCGCGCAAAAATCTGCTGACGCTGATTCGCGCTTTTGACGAACTGTTGCGAACGACCAAACATCGTCCACAGTTGGCGCTCTGTGGCGGCAAAGGCTGGCTTTACGAAGAAGTGTTCAAGCTTGTCCAGGAGTTGAAGCTGACGGATCAGGTTCGCTTTACGGGTTACGTTGCCGAGGAAGATTTACCCGCGCTGTATTCAGCGGCAGAAGCGTTTGTGTATCCATCGCTGTACGAAGGGTTTGGATTGCCGCCGCTGGAAGCAATGGCTTGCGGCACGCCGACAATCACAAGCAACGTGTCCAGTTTGCCGGAAGTTGTCGGGCAAGCTGGCCTGACGCATGATCCAAGCGACTGGCAAACTTTGACGGCCCATATCGCCCGGCTGCTTGATGACAAATCTGCGCGCGAACATTTCAAACAAGCCGGAATCAAACAAGCCGCACTTTTTTCCTGGGATCGTGCCGCACGCGAAACTCAGAGTGTTTACGATGAAGTAGTCGGGAGTCGGTAGCCGGTATCAGGCCATTGTCGCCAGAAGATATTCACCGACAACCACCGTGTTACCGACTCCCGACTCCCGACTCCCGACTACTCCAACTATGAGCCGACTAAATTCCATTTTCCGTAACCTGCGATTGATGCTGACACGCGAAATTACCGAGCAGATCGGCGAAACCGAAGCTCGGTTAAACCAGCGTGCAGATAGTTACGAACGGGCGATTGACCAGCGCATTGACGAACGAACAGTCATACTTGATAAGCGTGTTGACGAACGCCTGGCGAATTCCGAACTGCGAATTGATGAGCGCATGAATGATGTTGAGCGGCGGTTGGACGAACGCTTTGACACAATCGAAAAAAATATTGACGACCGCTTTGTTAGCCTGGACCACCGGCTGGATGAGCGAATGGAGCGCCACGAACGCAAAGTTGATGCGATGATTCGCCAGTTTTCCACCGATATCGTCGAGCGTAATGATGTGATGCTGCAACTGTTCGAACAGCGTTTGGACAAACAGCGGCGTGAGCTGAAAGCACTGCGGGAATCGGGCCGAGAATCAGGCCAGTCAAAAACGGAAGCTTCGGCCTCTTCGACCGAAGACGATTCTTCCGACACGGCAGACGAATCACACAGTCAATTGATCTCGTTCCGCAAATTGGCCAACGTCACAACTCACGCGACGACAAAGATAAAACAGGATGGAGCAGCGCCGCTGTACCATCAAATTCTGGAATGGAAAAAAGTTGCCGGGGAAGGCCTGGACAATTTTTCGCCGGATGAAAAAGAAGTCGTGGATTACATTCTCAGCTTCATTGACGATCCCAAAGAGCTTCATTACGTCGGTCAGCACATGCGGCGCTTCGTTTCCACGCTTCAGCGAATTCCCCCCGCACAAAAAAGTTCAGACCGGTTGCTGGAACTCGGCAGCCTGTCGCACATCGCTCCGGCAATCAAAAAATACTGCGGCTACAACGAAGTCCATTGCGCCGATTTTTGGCAGTCAGATCAAAAGTCTGTCTTCGAAGCCGTCACCCAGCGAAACAAGGATCGCCAACCGGAAACCCATACCTTCGAACTGCGCAATTTCAACGTCGAACGTGATCCTTTCCCTTACCCGGACAATCATTTTCACGTCGTGTTGTGCTGCGAACTGATTGAGCACCTGCAAAGTGACCCGATGCACATGCTTTGGGAATGCAATCGTGTGCTGGAGCAAGACGGCTGGCTGTTAATCACAACGCCCAACATCGCCAGTTGCCGCGCAATTGAAGGGTTGCTGGTTGGCTGTGCGCCGTATTTGCTGGCGCAATACAACGTTCGGGAAACCGTTGACCAGCACAACCGTGAATACGCGCCGTATGAAGTCGGCGTCGCGTTAGCGGCAGCGGGCTTTACCGTCATTGAGCTGGAAACCGAAGACGTCTGGTCGCGTTCGAACCCCGCGATTCTGGATTTGTTGAAACAGGTTCACATCGGAACGGAGCTTCGCGGCGACAACATCTTTGCGTTGGCAAAGAAAACCGGAGCGCCAGTCGAACGTTATCCGAAAGAGTTGTACATTGACTGAAGTTAAAAAAGGATTCCGACTTTCACCGCAGAGACGCGGAGAGCCGCAGAGGTTTCGCAGAGGTTTTCTCCGCGCTACCTCTGCGTTCTTTGCGCCTCTGCGGTGAAAAACAGATCGCCAGAGTTTTCGAAGATGCCAACCGCAGAAATCCCAATCGAACAAGACGACCCGTTACTTTGCTTCAACGTCTCGACAGAAGATGTCGGCACTCGTCTGGACACATATCTCGCCTCGCAAATCGCTACCACTAGCCGTTCGCAAGTTCGCCGGGCAATTGAACTTGGCAAGGTAATCGTCAACGGTCAGCCAATAACCAAACCCGCTTATGAAGTTAGCGCTGACGAAGAAATTCAAATCACATTGCCGGAAACTGCCCCGCTGGAAGCCAAGCCGGAAGACATTCCGCTGAACATCGTTCACGAAGACAACGAGGTTATCGTCATCAACAAAGCTGCCGGGATGGTCACGCATCCGGGCGCAGGCGTCAGTTCCGGCACCTTGGCCAACGCGCTGGTGTATCACCTTCAGCAGCAGGCGTTGCAGCTTCCACGCCGTGGCGGCAGTTCGCGCCCTGGCATCGTTCATCGGCTGGACATTGGCACTTCCGGCCTGATCGTTGTCGCCAAAACCGATCTTGCGCACTTAAAGCTGGCCGAACAATTTCAATCCCGCACGGTTCGCAAGATTTATTCGGCGTTGGTTTATGGGACGCTGCCAGAAGAGGAAGGGAAAATTGAAGCGCCGATTGGCCGCGATCCGCGCAGCCGCGTGAAAATGGCCATCCGTCCGGCTGGCGTTGGGCGTGATTCGCTGAGTCTTTACCGCGTCGTCGAACGCCTGGACGAATTCACATTGCTGGACGTGGAAATCAAAACCGGACGCACACACCAGATTCGCGTTCATCTGGCGCACATCAAACATCCGATTGTCGCCGATCCGACATACGACGCTGGCCGAGCCAATTCGATCAAAAACGCCAAACTCCGCTCTGCAATTACGAAACTTGACCGCCCATTCCTACACGCCACGCAGCTGAGCTTTACGCATCCAGCCACCGGCCAGCGGGTCGAGTTTTCTGCTCCGCTGCCTGACGACCTGCAAACGTTCCTGAATTTGGCTCGTACTTTATGAAGTGGCGGCTGAAAGGCTTGCTACTGTAACCACCTACCGAACCGCCACGTATTAGCCAACGACCGAGCTTTCCATTAACCGTTCAAACCGATCAAGGAGAATACCTATGAAACGTCTTTACGCTATCGGATTCCTGTTGGCGATTCTATTGCCACTGGTTGCCACCGGCCGCGAAGCCAAACTGGTGCGTTACCCGCATTATCACCAGGGCAAAATTACGTTCACATATCTGGGCGACATCTGGACGGCAGACGAAACCGGACAGAACGTCAAACGCCTGACCGTTCACAAAGCCCGCGACGTTTATCCGCGATTTTCGCCGGACGGCAAATGGATCGCTTTCTCGTCCGAGCGCAACGGCAATATGGACGTGTTTGTCATCCCGGCAGAGGGTGGTTCAGCCAAACAACTGACCTTTCATTCCGCAGACGACACGGTTCAAGGCTGGTCGCCTGATGGAACTACCGTCCTGTTCGCCAGCCAGCGCGGAGAAGATTTCATGGGCAAGCTGTACACCGTCAACGTCGCGAACCAGAAAGAAAGCAACGCCGGTTCGGACATGGGCGTTTGGGCGACGTATTCACCTGATGGCAAAAAGCTGGCGATCAATCGCAAAGGCCAGACGTACTGGCGCAAGTATTATCGCGGCTCCTATCAAACCGACGTGACCGTGATGGACATCGCCAATAAAAAGTTCACGGACGTGACCGATTTTGACGGCATGGATTCGTGGCCCATGTGGAGCAAGGACGGCCACATTTATTTCGTCAGCGACCGCGACGGTAACGGATTAACAAACATCTGGCGCGTTGGCGAATCCGGCGGTAAAGCCGAAAAAGTCACGACCTTCACTGCTGGTGATGTACGCTGGCCGGCGATGAGCGCTGACGGCAAAACCATTGTCTTTGAACACGATTTTGTCGTCTGGAAACTGGATGTTGCCAGCAAGAAAGCTGCGCCGATCAAGCTGGACATCAACGCCGAGACCCAGGAAAACCTGGCCGAAACGCGCGAATTCAATTCGCAGCTTGATGATTACGACCTGGCTCCAAGTGGCCGCCGCATCGTGCTTTCGACGCACGGAGAAATCTTCACCGCCGCAACAGACGAAGGCGAATTGCGACAAATCACTGCCAGCCCCTGGCGCGACAAAGACCCGCGCTATTCGCCAGACGGCAAATGGATCGCCTTCATTTCCGACCGCAGCGGACGCGAAGAAATTTACGTTGCCGCCGTGGATGGAACCGGCGAACCGCAAAAGATCACAGACTTCGACACGCTGAAAAACAACTTTTCGTGGTCGCCGAATTCCAAAGAACTCGCCTTCAATGGTTCCGACAACAAGTTGCGAAAATACAACTTCGACAGCAAACAAACTTCTGAACTGGCGTTGTCGCGTTTCGGCAATATCAGCGCACCGGTTTGGTCGCCTGACGGCAAATGGATTGCCTTTTCCAAAGCCGACGAAACGCGCAACACGGACGTTTATCTGATTCCCTCGGCTGGCGGCGAAGAGCGCAAAGTCACGTTCGATTCTTACAACGAGATGAATCCGCGATTTTCGCCCGATGGCAAGAAGCTGTTTTTTGTCCGCAACGAAGGCGGCGGATTTGGCGGCGGCGGTCAGGCATCGTCGCAAATTTATTCCATTGCGCTGGAACGCCAGGATCGCGACCCGAACGATCCCGAAGACCGAGCCGAAACTGAAACCAGCGACCAACCTGCTCGCCCGGGAGGCAACGCAGCAGCGCGGAATCAGCCGCCCAAAGACGTAACCATTGACTGGGCAGGCTTGAAGCGGCGCACGCGCCAGATCACGCGTATGCCGTTCGCCGTCTTCAATTACGTCGTCGCTCCTGACAGCCGGACGATTGTCTTTGTCACCAGCGAGCCTGCGGGGCTTCGCAATGTGCCGGTGATTTATTCAATTCAGGAAGATGGTCGCCGCCTTAGCCGAATCACTGCTGGTCAAACTGGCGGCGATACCGAAGGTGGCGGCCCTGGCGGCGGCGCAGGTTTTGGTGGTGGCCTTGGCGATCTGAACATCACTCGCGACGGACGATCCTTGTTTTTCCGTGAAGGCAGTTCGGTGTATTCAGTTTCGTTGGCTCCTGGAGGAGCAAGCCCTGGGAGCGCAGGCGTCCCGCCTGCATCTTCCTCTCGCCGTCGCGTCAACTTCGTCGCCAAAGTCAAAATTGAAAAACCTGCCGAATGGGCTGAAATGTTCGACGATGCCTGGCGAACGATGAAATACCGCTTTTACGACGCGCAAATGCACGGCAGAGATTGGGATGCAATGCGCGCGAAGTATCAGCCCCTGGTTGCAGATGTCGGCGACCGTCAGGAATTGCTCAACATCATCAACGAGATGATTGGCGAATTGAACGCTTCGCACACGGGCGCGGCTCCCGGCGGAGGCCGTGGCGACGTAGCCGTTTCTACCTCTCATCTTGGCCTTGACCTGGAAGCAGACGAACAAGCCGGGCGCTATAAAGTCACGCACGTTTACGAAGACGGCCCGTCAGACAAGGACTGGGTGAAGGTTAGCGTTGGCGATTACCTGCTGGCCATCAATGGCAAACCGGTCAAAGCGGGCGACAATTACTGGCCGCTGCTGAACAGCGACAATCGGCTGAACCGCAAAGTCGCCGTCACGTTCAACAATAAAGCCGCCGAAGACGGAGCCTGGACGACGCGCATTGAACCGATTCCGGCTGGGCAATTCAGCCAGCTTCGGTACGACCGCTGGGTCAAACAGCGCGCTGATATGGTGGCGAAACTGTCCGGCGGACGCATCGGCTATTTGCACATTCAAGCGATGAACCAACCCAGCCTTCGCAAGTTCGAAAAAGAGATTCGCGAAAACCGCAACAAAGAAGCTTTGGTCATTGACCAACGCTTCAACGGCGGAGGCAACATCGAACAGGAACTGCTGGCGATTTTGGTTCAGCGCCAATATCAAATCTGGCAACCACGCGGAACCGAGGCCACTGGCCGTCCCTTTGCCGGTTACTTCGGTCCGAAAATCGTGCTGCAAAACTGGCGCTCGGCTTCAAACGCGGAAATGTTCCCGGCTGGCTTCCGCGCGTTGGGCTTGGGCAAAACCGTGGGAACTCCGACGATGGGCGCGGTGATCGGAACCGGCAGCTATTCGCTAATTGACGGCTCGACCGTGCGCACGCCCGGCGTAGGCGTTTTCCTGGCCGATGCCAAACGCACGAACATGGAAAACAACGGCGTCGTGCCGGACATTCTGGTCGAAAACACGCCGGAAGATAATCTGGCCGGCAAGGATCGCCAGCTTGAAACGGCTGTGCAGGAATTGCTGAAACAAATCGGCCAGAAAGGCGCGATTGTAAAGAAAGAATAGCTCCTCATAGCCTGCGCTCTTCGCAACACGGGAAGGGATCAAAAGCGAGCAGGAATCGTTCTTGCTCGCTTTTCCTGTTTCGGGCTTGAAGGAAGCCCTTTAATTTTTCTCTTTTGACGGCCATTCCTATTCTTCTGCCTGAACCTCTCAATTTCTGGAAACCGCGGCGACCTGTTGATAGTTTTTAGGAAAATCTGCTTCGTTCATTCCCTTCTCTGATTCGGGCTGGCGCATCATTTCTCTGCTGTGGGTTTCAGAAACACTCTTGTTGGTCGAACGATTCGCGCTTTCATGGAGCAAAAGCATGCTGCCTTCCCTGTGAATCCAAAACTCTGAACTGCAATCGTGATTTCCAAACAATTCGTCCTGAATTTCCCTGTTGTTGGCTCTGGAAACGCTCGTTTTCTACCAGTTTTTACAGACACTTCATCAATCTCGATTGGAATGGCAGTTGCACATTACTTTGCGGCACTTAATGGCAATCAATTTGGATTTGCTTCTACAAAACGCCGTTCATTGCTCTAACAAATCACAGTTATCGTCGGGCATTTAATGATCATTTAAGTACGGCGTCGAAAAGATCAAAGAAACACAAAAGAGATTCCCTATTTTGAATGGCCTTTGAAACGGGGCGGTTCCTGGGTGGGGTGTGCCTGAGAAGCCAATCCAAACAACGATTACCCATTCAAGGCTCGTTGCCACCAACATCGGCAAACATTGAAAAGCCTTTGCCGTAAACCGACGGCTTCCGGGCTGGGAGAAGTGTGCCGAATTCACGGCTGAACGTCAGTCTTTTATCAACCCCAACAACAATCATGAAGAAAGGAAAATCAATCTTATGAAGCAAACATCATGGGTAAATGCGCGAAGCCGATCTTTGCGTATGTTTTGCTGTACGCTGTTGCTTGCCGCATTTACGACGCTGGCATTTTCACAGGAAAACTCCGGCAGCATTCGCGGCGAAGTCAAAGATCAAACCGGGGCAGCAATTCCCGGCGTCAAAGTCACAGCCAGCAGCACCGCACTGGTTCGTCCGTTGGAAACAACCACCGATGCCGAAGGCGTGTACAACTTTCCCAAACTCCCTGCGGGAATTTATTCAATTACCGCCAGCCTGAGCGGATTCAAGACCATCAAGAAGGACGACATTTCCGTTCAATTGGGCAAGGAACTAACACTTGAACTTGCGCTTTCCACCGGAAACGTCTCGGAACAAGTAACGATTTCCGCAGCGGCAGAAGCTCTGGACGTTACCTCCAGCCGAACCGCGACGAACCTGACTGAACAATTTATTGATAACACCCCCAGAGGCCGCAACTTTCACTCGTTGTTGAAAGCGGCTCCGGGCGTGCGCCCTGAACCAAAGGGTGGCAATGAAGGCGTTGGCGGTATTCAGGTAGATGGCGCCAGCGGCGCTGAAAATGCCTTCATTCTGGACGGTGTCGAAGTGACCGATGTCCGCAAAGGTCAATTGCGACGCGCTGATTCAATTCCCTTCGAATTCATTCGCGAGGTGCAGGTCAAAAGCGGCGGGTTTGAAGCCGAATACGGCGGCGCAACCGGCGGCGTGGTCAACGTCGTCACCAAGAGCGGATCCGATCAATTCCACGGCGAAGGGGCTTTCCTTTTCACGAATTCCGCAGTGAATTCACAAGGACGCGGTTATTGGCAGCCCAATCGCACCAACGCGAACGTCGCCGAATTCTTCCGCCCGAAAGAAGATGATTATCGTGCTTTCTATCCTGGATTCTCACTGGGCGGTCCGATTCTGAAAGAACGGCTGCACTTTTTCACCAGCTATTTTCCAGAATTGATTCGCACTGAACGCACAGTCAATTTCGTGGCTGACAATTCCACCAAAAGCTACACGCAAAACATCAAGCGCCATTACGGCATGGGTCGTTTGGATTACGCGCCAACCCAGAAGCTTCAGATCAATACTTCGTACATCTGGACGCCGACAAAGGTGAATGGCCAGCTTCCGGTTGCCGATGGACGCGTTGCCGCTCCAACCAATGACCTTTCGATTGGCGGCGGATATACGCCGTCATCAGCCTACACCGCGGGAGTCACTTACACGCCGACTTCAAAATTGGTGCTGAGCGCCCGTTATGGTTACAAGTACCTGAACGACAAAGGCTCAACGCTGAACGGCAACTACACGGCGACCTTTGGCAGCTACGGTTTGCCTGCTGGCCCTTACCTGATCTACAGAACGCCGAGCAGTTCACAAACCAACCCGCCAGTGCCCGCCGCCCTGGCTGGCAATACGAACTTTACCAATATCAGCAGCACTTTCGGGAGCCTGCGCGATATTACAACGCGCCACAACGTCTATCTGGACGGAACCTATATCGCTCGCGCGTTTGGCCAACAGCACACGCTCAAAGCAGGTTATGCGCTGAACCGATTGGCGAACGACGTGGAAGACGATTTCCTCAATGGCCAGTTCGACGTGTTCTGGGGCGAAGCGTTCACACGCGGCAGCACGGTCAACCAGCGTGGAGCGTATGGTTATTACATCTGGCAGGATGGCATTCGCCACAACGCCAAAGTCAACAGCCGCAACCAGGGCGTTTACATCCAGGACTCCTGGCAGCTTAACACTCGCATGAACCTGAATGTCGGGGTTCGTTTCGAAAACGAATTCCTTCCGCCTTACACGCAAAGCTATCTGGGTTCGAAAGTCAAAAACCCAATCAGCTTCGGCTGGGGAGACAAGATTGCCCCGCGTTTTGGCTTTGCCTGGGATGTGCTGGGAACAGGCAAGTGGAAATTGAGCGCCAGTTATGGCCATTACTATGACGTGATGAAATACGAAATCGCCCGCGGTTCCTTCGGCGGCGATTACTGGGTCAGCCACGTTTATAAACTCGACAACCCAAATGCGCTTTCAACGCTTTCCAAGACCGCTCCGGCTGGCGCTGGTTCGTTGATCACTGAATACGACAACCGCACGCTGGAAATTGACAACCAGGGCAACCTGCTTTCGGTTGATCCGGGAATGAAGCCCTACGAACAGCGCGAATTCACCGTCACTTCGACGCACCAGTTCGCTTCGAACATGGTCTTTTCGGCTCGCTACACCCGCAAGCGGTTGATGCGCGCGCTTGAAGACATCGGCGTGCTGGACGCTGGCGACAACGAAGTCTACATCACTGGCAACCCAGGCTTCGGCTTGCGCGACCGCACCATTGATTCGCTGAGCGGACAAAAAATCAATCTCAAGGCGGATACTTACCTCGTCCCCAGAGCCAAGCGTCAGTACGACGGGCTGGAATTCCGCCTGGATGGCCGCTTCACCAACGGTTTCGCGCGCAACCTCAGTTACTTTGGTTCGTACACGTACAGCCGCTTGTACGGCAATTACGCCGGCTTGGCCAACTCAGACGAAAATGGCCGTTCCGACCCAGGCGCTTCGCGCGCGTTCGATTTGCCATACGGCAACTTCGATTCGAAGGGCAACAACGTTTACGGACCGCTCGGCACCGACCGTCCGCATTCGTTCACGTTCTTCGGAAATTACGAACTGAAAAACAAACTGGGCGTGAGCAACTTCTCGCTTTCGCAGGTGGCATACAGCGGCACGCCGCTCACCTCTGAAGCGACGGTTACGGTTCCTGTTTTCTACAACGGACGTGGCGATCTGGGCCGAACAGACGTTTTCACGCAAACCGACTTTTTGATCAGCCATACGATCAACATGACGGAACGCGTGAAGATCAAACTGGACATGAACATCCAGAACCTGTTCAACCAGGCTGCCGTGTTGAACGTTCGCAGTCGCCTGAACCGCAACGGCAACGCTGTCATTTCAGACCAGCAGTTCTTTGCCGGATTTGATGTCAATCAATACTTCTTCCAACCGGGTTCCCGCGATGCAAACGGCAACCTGAGAACGACGAACCTGCTTGATCCAACCTACGGATTGCCCGGCACGCGCGCTGCGGGCCTGACACCTGAAGGCTCAAACGCCTACCAGGGAATTCGCGAACTCCGGTTCGGATTCCGCGTCACCTTCTAAGCCTGACCTTTCAGGTAAGAAGCGATGAAAGTAAAAGATGGTGCTCGCTGCGAAAGTGAGCACCATCTTTTTTTTTAACGGCCTGGTGATAGTAATACCAGCAGGAAACTGTGCTTCCGCATCCTGCTTATTATTGTTGGCGACCTGCTCAATATAGTTACCAATCCTGCGTAGCCTGACTTAGAATCGTCACCGTTATGGAAACTGCAACGAAACAATATGTCGAATTTCTCGATGGCGAGTACACGGTAACCGGCAGCCGCATCTTACTTGATTCCATTGTGTACAGCTTTCAAGAGGGGCGTTCGCCAGAAAGCATACTGCAATCGTTTCCGTCATTGACTTTGGCACAGATCTACGGCGCTCTGACATTTTATTTGGACCATCAAGTTGAAATAGAAGCTTATTTGACGCAACGCCAAAAAGAGTATTCAGCCCGCTACCAAGCAGCGCGAGTTCACGATCCGGCGTTTTATCAACGTTTAGAAGCCATTTGTCGAAAAGCGGAATTGGTTCAGCAATGAAAATTCGGTTTCAAGCTGACGCCTGTTTGGATCACGACATTGTCACAATCCTTTTCAATCTGGCTCAAATCTTCGTGACAATGCTCGCATTCGAGAACGGGCAGATGGATGACTTGATCGGGATGATCAACCAGCGAACGCGAATACTTCTGATGACCGAATTTCGCGCCGAGCTTTTTCTGAGCTTTGTTTTCAGGCTGATTCGATTTTTGATCGCTCGCAGGAGGCTTAGAGGAATTGCGAGAATTCGAGGAACCGGTTAATTGCTTTTTCAATCGCTCGTTTTCGGCCTCCAACAAGGATACGCGCTGGCGCAAGGATTCGAGCTCCCCTAACAACACTTTGACCAGCGTTCGAGCTTCCCTAACAACACTTTGACCAGCGAGCGAAGCTCCTCAACCGGCAGCAGATCAACTTGTTCGGGCGTCAAGAGCATTGGCGTCACACAATATCAGTAATTGAGTTTTGAGCAACCCGTGAGTAATTACCTTTAATCAAACTGGAGAACAATATGGCCCCCACAGACAATCAGAAAGTAGTTATCTTTGTTCACGGCACCAAGCTCCCTTTTTTGGGTGGAGATGCGCCATTCATGAAACCTGAATCAGATTTAAGAAAAAGGTTT
>CAYLJQ010000103.1:0-14350 GCA_964383955.1 uncultured Heliomicrobium sp.
CTCAGCCCGTTGATTTTCTCGTTTGCGATTTTCTGGAAAGGTCGCGAAGTTCTGAAGGTTCTGGTTGAAGAAAGGCGAAGTGAAGAGAATTGGCCGCTCACGTTTCGCCGAGCGCGAATCGGAACTGTTTCCAGCGCCATCGGTTTGGGAATCAATTGTACGCTGATCGTGTTTACAGCCGCTTTCCATTTGATGACCTTACTGTTCACAAACTGAAGCATCGCAGTTTTATCATTCTGGAATACTTTCCCGCCACTTGCTGCAAGCCTGTTCCCCAAATGCCGTTCAGCCATTGCTGAGGATGAACAGACTTCAAATCATTTAGCCCCACAGGCCAATCCGATTTCATAATTCAACAACCCCTTTCAGGAGGATTTATGAGCAAATATTTCCGCTTGTATGTAGCGGTGTGTCTTCTTCTCTCAGCAACCGCAGTTGCGCTGGCGCAAACTGAAAGCAGCCCGCCTTTGCTAAAACGTGTAACGCTCTACAAACACGGCGTCGGGTATTTCGAGCGACAAGGCAAAGTGAACGGCGATCAGGAAGTAACCTTTCTCTTCGACGCCGCGCAAATGAACGACGTGCTGAAATCGCTGGTCGTGCTTGATTTGGGCAACTCACAAAACAGGGGCAAAATCTCTTCCGTCACCTTCGATTCAACCAAACCATTCGACAAACGCATTGAAGAATTCGGCATTCGGCTGGATGCCAGCAATTCTGTGGGACTGACTTCCCTGCTAGGACAGTTGAAAGGCGCGCGCGTCGAAGTGCGAACCGGAACAACGCCAGCAATTGGCACGATCGTTGGAATCGAAAAGCGAATCAAATATCAGGCGATGGAACGTTCTGAAGCGCAGGAACTGGTGATGGTCAGCGAAGGCGGCGAGCTTCGCAGCATCGCGCTGGATCAAATTCGCGGTATCAAGTTACTGGACACGAAAGTCCGCGAAGATTTGGAGCAATACCTTTCAATCCTGCAATCCACGATTCACAAAAACCTTCGCAAGCTGACGATCTCAACGACCGGGCAAGGCGAACGCGATCTGTTCGTCAGCTATGTGGTTGAAGCCCCGGTGTGGAAAACGACGTATCGCGTGGTGCTGGACGTAAAAGCCAAACCGTTTTTGCAAGGCTGGGCGCTGGTAGACAACGTGCAGGATGAAGATTGGACAAACGTCACGCTGTCGCTAGTGGCCGGAGCGCCGGTGTCATTCATCCAGGATTTGCAGCAGCCGCGTTACAAACAGCGTCCGGTGGTGGAAATGCCGGACGACCTTTCCATCGCGCCTCAAGTATCCGAAGCGCCAATCAATGGCCGTCTGGGATTGGTTGCAGGCGGCGGAACCGTAGAAGGAATCGTTAAGGATGCGAATGGCTCAGTGATTGCCAACGCCACGGTCAGAGTAATTCAAATGGGATCAGGTGCGGAAATCACCGCCAGCACTGATTACGCAGGCAGGTACAAACTTCGCGGGCTGGCTCCGGGACGTTACAAGATCAGGGTGGATAGCAATGGATTCAAGAGCATGCAGATAGATGGAGTCAATTTGGCGTCCGGTTCTGTCAGGCAGAACAACGTCACTATGGAAGTTGGCGCAGTTTCGGAAACCGTTACGGTCAACGCTACCGCCTCAATGGTGAGCACAGAGTCCAGTTCGATTTCCTACAGCAGTTCGATGCGTGAAAAGGACTCCGGCGTCGAAGCGGACGTGGAAACCCAGGACATCGGCGAACTGTTTGAATATCGCATCTCGCATCCGGTGACGATCAAACGCAACAGTTCAGCGTTGATTCCGATTTTGCAAAATTCCATCGAAGGCGAAACCGTTTCGCTCTATAACCGCGCGGCGCGCGAACAAAACCCGATGAGTGCGCTTTACCTGACGAACAACACGGGGCTGACGCTGGAAAGCGGCCCGGTGACGATCATTGAAAACGACACCTACGCCGGAGAAGCCCTGACCGCGCGCATCAAGCCAAACGAAAAACGGTTCATCACTTACGCGGTTGATCTTGGATGCCGCGTCAGCGTCCGTGAAGATGAGGCAAACGAACGGGCGACAATGACGCAGTTCATCAATGGCGAAATGCGCGTTCATTACCGCCAATCGAAAGCGACAACCTATACGCTGACCAACCTGACCGACCGCGCCAAAACGGTTTACGTGGAACACGCTTACGATAAAAACTCCAAGTGGCAACTGGTCAAAACCGTCAAAACAGCGGAAACAACTGACAACTTTTATCGCTTCAAAGTTACGGTTCAACCGAATGCTTCGACGCAGCTTCATGTGACCGAAGAGTTGCCGGACGTGACGACGTTCGCGATTTCAAACGTGACCACCAACGACATTGAAATTTATGTCAAAGCGAATTACCTGACGCCTGCGATGAAGCAGACGTTGGAAAGCGTCGTCGAAATGAAAGTGCAGATTTCGGCGCTCAATCGGCAGCTTGCTGAAAAGCGTTTGGAAATCACCGGCATCACGCGCGATCAAGAACGCATGCGCGAAAACTTGAAAGCCATGGGCAAAAGTGAAGAGGAAAAACAGTTGGTGCAACGATACGTCGGCAAAATCGCGCAAGGTGAGGACCAGCTTGAACGCTTGAGATTGGAAGAGAAAAAGTTGATCGAGGAAAAAGATTCCAGACAAAACCAGTTAGAAGATCGAATCCGCAAACTGGCAATGGAACATCGGCTGAACTGACGACATAAAATAAAACGAGCCCTCCCGGTTTTCTTCGGAAAGGCTCGTTTCTTTTTTTGATGCTTGATTTTACCGGCCAGTCATCTGTCGGAAGTCCCCTGCACCGCCTGCCAGCGTTCGTCCGCTTTCGTCTTTGATTTCAAACAGGAAAGCGCCTTGCGCCTGGCCTGCCGGAATCAGAAACGGCACACGGCCACGCGTGGTGGACATTAGCGCCTGACGCGTATCGCGATGTTCGCCAGCAGCAAGCGTCACGGAAATGTATTGAAGCGGTTGCGGCGAAGCAATTTCAAATTCCATCGTGACGTTTTCGGTCGTAATGGCAATCAGCTTCGGCGTAACGGTTAATTGCGCAGGCGCAGTTGGATCGGCGGCTTCCGCCGGAGCCGAGTTTGAGCCGCTGGTGGCCTGCGTGTTGCCGATCGAATTCATCGAATCGGAGTTCTGTGCAACCGGCACAGTTCCAACCTGCGGAATTTGCCCGCTTTGAGTTGTTGCGTCATAAACCGGAGTGACGTATGGCGGCGTGCTAAGTTCCGATTGAGAATTGTTTTGAGCCTGTTGCTGCGCCGGAGCCGCTGGTTTGTCCCCAATGGTCTGGCCGCGAAGCAGCCGCAGCGCGCCATTTTCGTCATAAACCATCAACATCCAGTCATCGCCGGCGACAACAGATTCGTTGATGGGCACGACGAATTCACCTTCCGGATTCACGTCCAGTTTCATCGGAGCCAGATCACGGCTCTTGCGGTCGTCGCTGAGCGTGACACGCGCGGTTCCGGTGAAAGGCCGTCCTTCATCCAGATTCCGAATTCTCATCACCAACTGACCGTTGCGAAGCTCTGCCGAAGCCTGAAGCCTTGGCGGAGCAATTCTGCCGTAGCCAACGCCTCTGGAAGTGGTTGGTTTGCTACCACGTCCAATATCCGACGACGTGTTTCGCACAGCATTTACGCTGTTGTTCAACACGGGCGGCGCAATTGGGCTGGCAGTTTTGGTTACCGGCACTGAAGACGAAGAAAATCCCGCTGGTGGAGGCGGCATCAGCGGCGTGTCGTTAGCTGGTGTGAAAATTCTTTCAGCCGGTTGCGGCACAGATTTAGGCGCGGCGCTCACAGGCGCCGAAGTTCCGGGAACAGTCAATGGCTGACTGGTATTCACAGCCGAAGAGTCGTTTCCCGGCGAAGCGCCTGAGTTAATTGCCACAGCACCGGACGCGACAGACGGAGCGCGCACAAATAAGACACTGGCGTCATAGCTCAATCGCCATTCTTTGCGGCTGAGCGCATACACCAGGACTTCGCGCGGCGTCAGTCCGACATTGACCGGCGGCAATTGCGGCGAGGCAGTAAACAAACTGCGGTTGGTTGGCAACCACCATTGGCGGGAACCGATGGCGGCTAATAAATCTTTGGTGTCGCGGGGCGTCGGAGGTTGCTGAATAAATTCCTGCACTTCCAGCGAGGCCTGAGTGGTGTCACGAAGCGGAATGCTGTTTGGCCGTTCATAAGTCGTGATTGCATAGGATTCCAGCAAGCCGGTATCGAGCAAACTTTCGGCATACGAATAAGCCGTTTCAATGGACGGGAATTTGCCCAGTCGGACGCGATAAAACACACCGTGTTCCGGCAAAACAATTCTGACCCAGTAAGCTTCCAAACCTCGCGCGTACAAACCTCCGCGCATGTCCTCAGCGCATTGCTGAGAACGGACGGCGGCGATCTGCACGGAATATTCTCCGGCGGCCTGTGCTGAACACGGCAACAACCAGAAAACAAAACCCATCAGCGCCAAGCAAACGGGCGGCACCTGTCCCTGTTTTACTTTCGCGTATTTCATTTGCCCTACCTTAAATAATTGGTGAGGTAGCCCTCTACTTCGTTATGGGCAACGATGGAAGTTCTAACTTTCGATTTGGATTTGAATGGCCGATAGACTCCGGGGATTTGGGATGCACGTCATCGGCAGGCAGACTATAGCAGAACCACAGAACATAGCTCAACGCTGAAGATCAAACGGCGAAAAATCTTTGGCCGCTGACCTCAACAGACAAAGGACGCGAATTCGCGCCCTTTGTCTGTTGAACCACATTGCTACCACTTTTCGGCGGTTTTACGGTGCAAAATATCCCGATACATCCACCACCAGATGGGTTGTAGCCGAAGCGTACATCTTGAAGCTGCCATTTGCTCCCAACCCCACCGTGTAAAACCGGTTGAAGTTTCTTCCCGATTGGAAGTTCGACGTCGCCACCAGAGGTCTGCTCGCGGCATCGCTCGGCCAGAACGTCAGGAAGCCGTTGGCCGCCGGCTGCGCCGTTGTCGCGTTGCCGACAATCGCTCGCGCCGTCAACGCAATCGTGCAGGTATTGCTGGCCGCTTGCGAAGTTTCCACGCCACCCGTCAACGCTGCGCCCGGCATAAAACAGGCGGGCTGACCGGCTCTGGTATCCAGCAACCGCGCAGGAGTCAGCGGCGTGAATAACAATCCCGGCCCGTTTATATCCATGGCTTCCGAGCTGTAATACCCCAGCACATCAATCACCAGATCGGTGGTCGCCACCGTGTAAATCTTGAACTCTCCCGCTGGCGAAAGCCCCACCGTGAATGGAGAGTTGAGATTGATGCCCGACCGGTAATTCCCGCTTGCCGCCAGCGGACGCGTCCCTGCATCCGCCGGAAACATCGTCAGGAATCCGTTGGCCAAAGGCAAAACAGCCGTCGCATTGCCGACCAGCGCTTTTGCCGTCGCCGGAATGGTCACGCCAGTGCAAGTCGTTCTGCCTTGCTGGATTGTTTCCGTGTTCGCCAGCAGTTGCGTTCCCGGTGTAAAGCAGCCAGGTTGCGAGACGCGAGTTTCCAGCAAGCGAATCGGTTTCGGCAGCGGATGGAAGTACAAGCCGGTTGGCGTCGGCGGCGCGTAATAGCCGGTGATGTCCATCACGACGTTCGCCGTTGTCGAGGCGAAAATCTTGAGCGAGCCGGTCGCCGAACTCAGCCCGACGGTGAAGACATTGTTCAGCACATCGCCCGACGCAAAATTCGTGTTGGCGGCGGTGGGTTGCGTCACGGCATCGCTGGGATAAATGGTCAGAAAGCCGTTGGCCCCAGGCGTCACCACTGTGACGTTTCCGGTCACTGCCTGAGCATTCGCCGGAATGCCGCAGGTTCCGCGAGCAGCTTGGGTCAACGCAGTTCCGCCCGTAATCGGCACTCCGGGATTGGTGCAAGCCGCCTGCCCGGATCGCGTATCCAGCAACCGAACCGGCGCAGCCAGCGGATAGAACTGCAAACCGTTGTTCGGCGGTCCCGTCAAGCTGATCGTGTAATTGCCGTGTTGACCAGGCCAAGCGGCCGCGCCAATGAAATATGTGCCCGTCGTCGGTAAGGTATAAAACCCACTGTTCGCCGGAATGCGTGCATTGGTGCCGCCACCGCCATTATCGTCCTCGACAACAGATTGCCCACCAGAATTAAATAGCACGAGATAAGAATCCACATCGGTCGAGTTCATCGAAATCACGACCTGCTGGCCCATCGTACCGCTGAAAGAGAATAGATCAAGTAATGAGCCATCACCAAAAGCAGACGAACAATCTCCCGGAAGCATTTGCCCGATCAGCGTTTGGCCAATGGTGATCGGCGTCGCGGAGTCGGTAAAGCATGGAGACCCGATGTGCATCGCGAAGGCCTGCGTGCTCAGGCAGCCGTTCTGATCCAGCACGGTTAGGCTGAACGTCGAATCGCCTGAGCTTGCCGGTGTGCCGGAAAGCAGTCCGCTGGACAAAAGGCTCAAGCCCGCAGGCAGCGATGATCCCGCCGCCACGCTGAACACATACGGCCCGGTTCCGCCCGTCGCCGTCAGTTGCTGGTTATAAACCGCGCCAACCGCGCCTGTCGGCAGGCTGCTAGGATAGATGACACTGGTTGCGCACGTCCCGGACGAAACTTCCACCGCGCCGATGTCTGTGTTGGCTCCCACGGGACGTTTGACGCCGCGTTGATCCGTGGCCGGAGCGCCCGTGTTGCCGCCCGCGTTGATCGCCGGGCTGCCGGATTGTGGAAGATGCGTTTTGGTTGGGCCGCCGTTGTCAGCCAGCGCCGCCAGCAACGGATTGGTGAAGGTCAGATCGCCCGGGCCGGTCAGGAAGCCGCCGCCGTTGTCGCTGGCCAAGTTGTTGCCCAACGAGGTAAATCCGGATGAAATGCTTTGTAACGGCGCTCCTGACAGGAGCGTGTTCTTGAGCAAGTAGTTCGCGCCGGTACCTGTAGAATTGAGTAAATTGACGGGGGAACTACTGACGACGGTGCAATTGGTCATTACCATCGTAGCGACACCTGAGGCAGAAAAATTTTGAATGTTGCCACTGTTGGAAATTGTGCAGTTGTTCAGTTTCACATCACCATCCTGGCTCTTAATTCCGTCTCCGGTATGACCAGTGATCGTCGAATTGTTTATGGTCAGCGATCCAAGGGCGTTCCCAATGCCCGCAACTGCCATTGCCGAATTGTTCGAGATTGTCGAATTGTTAATCGTCAAACCGGAAGAGGGAAACAGACTGGCAATTCCCCCGCTAGACCCCCCGCTCATATTTCCGGTGATTACGCAGTGGTTCACCGTCAGCCCGCCATTGTTCAAGATGCCGCCGCCGTCCTGTCCGCTCGCGGCTTTGCCATTGGTGATGGTCAGATTTGTGATGCCGACCTGTGCGCCTGAATTGACATGAAAGATGCGGTTGACGCCGCCGCCGTTCACAATCGTGCTGGCGGCACCCGCGCCCTGAAAGTTGATGCTGCTGCCGACAACTAGATTGTTTTCGGGGTACGTGCCACCCGCGATCACCAGATCATCGCCTGTCGCCGCGATGGCAATGCCGTGCGCAATCGTTTTGACTGCCAAAGCCAAGGTCGCTCCGCTGTTGGCGTCGTTGCCGGTCGTGGCATTGACGAATTTCGGGCGCACTTCATACGCGCCGATGTCATAGACCGCCGCGCCAAAGCCATTGCCATCCACGCCGCGCGCGAAACCGCGTTGGTCATTGGTGGGAGCGCCTACGTTCGTGCCCGCATCCACCGCCGGACTGGTCGCCAACAAAGCATGCGTTTGCGTCGCGCCGCCGTAATTGCCCAGCGGCAAGAGTTGCGGATCGGTGTTGATCTTGTCGCTGGGTTGCGTCAGCAATCCAGCGCCATTGTCGCTTGCCAAGTTATTGCCCTGCGAAAAAACGCTGGCGTTCGTTCCTATTTTTGACAGGTTGGGCACGGAGTTGTTGGCCACAATGGTGTTTCTTAAGTAGGTCTCGGCAGTCCCTCCAAAACTATAAGTTCCAATCCCGCCCACGCTCACGCCCTGGTTGGCCGTGACGGTACAGTTGACCAAAACGAGGGTTTTCGTGGGAGCGCCAAAACTTAGGTTGATGATTCCAGCAACATCACCATTGGCGGTATTTCCGCTGATCGTGCTGTTGAACAATTCGGCATACCCCTCATTATGTAGCCCTGCGCCATCGAAATTGGCGATGTTATCGCTGATCGTGCTACCCAAAACGGCCAGCGTCCCAAGGTTACGAATGCCGCCACCGCCATTAGCCAGATTGCCAGTGATGGCGCAGTTGGTGATGGTCAACACGCCGCTGTTGTGAATACCGCCGCCTTCGCTGGCGGGGACACTGCCATTCGAAATCGTCAGCCCTGTCAGGTCTACACTTACGCCACCATTGATCTGGAAAATGCGGTAATCCCCGCCTGTATTGCGGCGCACCGTCAGCAGGTTCGCGCCAGGGCCGGTAATGGTCAGATTCTCTGAAATGGCGGACAGCGCGCCCGTCAGATTGATCGTGCCATTGACACTGAACGTGATGGTGTCGGTGCCACTGCCCGCCGCACAATCTGTTGAGCCAGCCTGACTGTTGACGTTCGCGTTGATCATGGCTTCGCGCAGGGTGCATTGGCCGTTGGCGGCCGGAGAGCCATCCGCCAGACTGTTGACGGTAATCGTCGCCGCCGGGCCATTGGGCACTGTTGCGGCTTGCGCGCCGAGGTTTTCCACTGCAGGCGGCTGGAGCCGGATTTGGATCGGTTCTTGCGCTGATTGAGTGACGGGGTCTTGTTCTGATTGCGCGTGCGCCGACCAGCGCTGCACTGAAAGGGCCAGCGCCAGACCGACGAGGACAAGATAAGGGATTGCGACACGAAGGATTTTCCGGCTTTTCAGCATGGGACTTATCTCCTGGGTAAGGTGTGATTCTGTTGATGAGCCGACTCGTAAAACATCCAAGCTCAGTGGTCAGACTTTGGCCATAGACAGGCCAACTTGTAAGGAGGTCGTAGCACCCCTCCGACTTGAAAGGCGAAATCCAAAACCCATTCCCGCCAAAAAACGGATAGAAATTTTGGGCGATTCTGAATTTAGATGTGGAGCAGGAGCTGAGGTGGTATCGCGCAGGCGAATTCGCCAAGCCAATCCTTGCCGATTGAAAATGTTCTGAATCCGACTCAAAAAGAACAGCGGGCGCAACTTCGCGCCCGCTGTTCTTTTTAGCCAAAATTTCATCTGCTTGTAGATGAGATTTACGGCGCGAAATACCCCGACACGTCAATCACCAGATCGGTAAAGAACTGCGTTCCTCCCATATTGAAGAAGATATTGAAGGTACCTGCTGCGGAATCCAATCCGACAAAGAAGTGGCGGTTGTTGGCCCCCCCTGCCAAAAAGTTCGATGTTGCGGCCGTGGGCGGTCCCCCAGTCGGAAAGAGAGTCATGAAGCCGCGATTGTCCGGCCCCACCACCGTGGCATTGCCGACAATGGCCTGCGCTGCGCTGAAGCCAAGTCCCTCGCAAGTGTCCGTCGCCTTCAAGACATAGGTAGACGCCTCACTCTGCAGCCGGGTACCCGGCTTGATGCAACCCACCAGTGATGTCGGACTGGAACGTGTTTCCAGCAATCGCACCGGATGGACAATCTGACTGAGCAGCAATCCCGCTCCGTTGGTATCCGTAGCATCCGAGCTGAAATAGCCCAGGATATCCACCACCACATCCGCCGTGTTTGTGGAAAAGATATTGAACTGATTGCCCGTTCCCAGTGCGACGGTAAAGGGGCCGTTGATCACATCGCTTCCACGGTAATTCGAGGTGGCGACAAACGGTTGCATCGCGCCATTCGGATACAGAGTCAGAAATCCCGGCCCTGGGGGCAACACGCTGGTCGCATTTCCCACCAACGCTTTGGCGGTGGATGGAATGCCGCAAGTATTGGCTCCGACTTGAAGGAGCGTACCGTTGGCGGCAATGGGCATTCCCGGCCTGAAACAACCTACGGTCGCCCCGGCACGTGTGTCCAGCAAGCGCACGGGCGTAGGCAAGGTATGAAAATATAAGCCATTCGCGCTAGGTGGCGCGTAATAGCCGGTCACGTCTACAACAACATTCGTCGTTGTGGCGGCAAAAATGTTGAACGCGCCGTCGCTCGATCCCAATCCGACGGTGTAAACGTTATTGATCACACTGTTCAGTGTAAAGTTGGTATTGGCAACAGTCGGTTGCATGGCGTCACTTGGAAAGAAGGTCAGAAACCCGCTGCCAGTCGGAAGCGGAGTGGTTACGTTTCCGGTGATAGCCACTGCATTAGAAGGAATGCCGCAGAAATTCCGTGCCGATTGTGTGCGTGTCGAACCGCCCGTGATTGCCGCATTTGGCTGAGAACAGGCATTGGGGCTTGTCCCGTTGCGCGTATCCAGCAAGCGCACCGGGGAAGCCAATGGGTAAAACTGCAAGCCCGCTTCAACCGCACCGATGTCTACCGTGCCGGCTTGTGGACGTCCCACACCTCGCTGATCGGAACTCGGAGCGCCAGTGTTGTTGCCCGTATTGATGGCGGGACTGTTGGCCAACAACACATGCGTTTTTGTCGGGCCTCCGTTGTTGCCCAGCGCCGAAAGCTGTGGGTTGGTATTGATCAAATCGCCGGAACCAACCAGCAAACCCGCGCCGTTGTCGCTGGCCAGGTTATTGCCCTGCGAAATGACGTGCGCCATGCTGCCAACCTGACTCAAGTTTGGGGCCGAATTGTTGGCCACAATGGTGTTTTTCAACGTTGTTGTGGTGAGAGTAGGTCCATCGTTATCAACCGTCGCAATCCCGCCTTCGGTCGGACCGGAATTACCGACGACGGTGCAATTGATCAAAGTAATGGTCGTTGCGATCCCGCCAGAACCAAGATTTTCAATTCCTCCGGCAAATGAGGTGGCAGTATTGCCGCTGATGGTGGTGTTGGTCAGCGTCACCGCGCCTTTTTGATTGAACAACCCCGCGCCATCGCCGGAGGTATTGCCGCTGATCGTGCTGCCAACGATGTTCATTGTGCCGGCCAGATTAAAGATGCCTCCGCCAAACAAGCCCGTTCCTTGGTTGCTGGTAATTGCACAGTTGTTGATGGTCAACGTGCCGGAACTCAGGATTCCTCCCGGGCCATTCGTGCCCAGACCGTTGGAGATGGTTAGTCCTTGCAGGGAGACTGTGATGCCGCCGTTGACGACAAAAATCCTGTAATCCCCGCCCGTATCGCGCCGCACGATCAACCGATCCGCGCCAATACCATTAATCGTCAGGCTGTCACTGATGTCTGGCAATACGCCTGTCAAATTGATTGTTTGCACTCCGCTGGGCAGGTTGAAGTTGATGACGTCCGCGCCACTGCCCGCCGTGCAATCGGTCGAGCCGGATTGATTATTGGCATTGGCGTTGAGCAGCGCTTCGCGCAGGGAGCATTGACCGTTGTTCGCTGGTGCACCGTCCGCCGCTGAATTGACGGTGATCGTTGCCGCCGGAGCGTCAGGTGAAGACGGCATTGAAATCGTCGGTTGTGGTGGAAATGATGTCTGCCTGCGCTGTTGCGCTGGGTTTTGGCCTGCGCGGACAGGCGAAGGCCAGTGGTAACTTGCCAGCGCCAGCACAAAGCCAGCGAAAGCTATACAGGGAACAACAAGGCGAAAGAAATTCCGGCTTTTCAGCATGGGACTTAATCTCCTGAATAAGTTGTGGTTCTTTGATTTATGAGTTGACTCGTAAAACAGACAAGCTCAGCGGTCAGGGCTGGCCAGACACAGGCCAACCGATTCGGAGGCCGTTATGCCCTCCGACTTGTAAGGCGAAATCCAATTCCAATTCCCGCCACATATTGAAGGAATCGAAGGGAAGAGATTGGGTAGATCATATTTCTGAAATGGGTGCGCGGAGCTTGCGTCATTCCAGCGAATCCGGCAAGCCAATCGGTGTTATCTGGAAGTTTTCCGGCTAAAAACCTCTGCAGAAAGCAAAAGCGGCGAGCGATAAACAATACTGTTCATCGCTCGCCGCTTTAGGTTTCGTCGGCCTCGGAATGACCCGTTGGCTTAGAAGTTAAATTTGCCGGAAAACTGCACTCTTCGGGCGGCGTTGTTCACGCTGTCGTTGATGCGTCCGAAAATCGTCGAAGTCAGGACGGCAGTCGGAGCAGCAAAGGAGGGCGTGTTGGTCAGGTTTCTGGCATCCACGCGCAAATCGAAGCTCATTCTTTCCGTCACCCGGAACCGTTTGCTCAACGAAGCATCGGTTTGGAAATACTTGGGCTCCAGGAAGAAATTACGTCCCGTATTGCCAATGGAACCCGGCGCAGGCGACGTGAACTTGGCCCGATCCGCAGAGTCAAACCAGAAGTTTCTGCCGCTTTCAACAATCAGGCTTCCCATATCGCGCGTGCAACCGGAACAATCTGCCGTCGAATTCACCACGTTGCTGAACGTCGTCAAACCCGAATAGACAGTGAAGGGGCGGCCTGAACTGACCAGCAAGGTTCCCGCAAGCTGCCATCCGCCGATGGCCAGATCCAGCGCTCTGGGAATGCCGTTGGCAAACTTGCGTCCATTGCCGAACGGCAATTCATACAGATACGTTCCCTGCAAAACGTGGCGGCGGTCAAAATCCGACCACGTGTAATTCAGTCTGCGGTTGCTGTTATCAAATGGAGTGCTGGAAGCCGATTGAACTGAGCCGGTCGAAACCGTACTCAACGACGGATCCCACGAACGGTTGTCCATGGACTTCGACAGGGTGTAGGCGACCTGGAAGGTCAGCCCATTGTTCACGCGACGGCGCAGGATCAGTTCCAGACCGTGGTAGTTGGAATAGTCATTGCTATCAAACACGTTCAACCCGCCGGTGAATTGCGAATACGGTTGCAGCAGTGAGCTAAAGCCGTTGATGTCCAGCAACCGTTGGTTCAATTGGGCATTCGTGCAAATTCCAGCGGTGACGTCTGCCGCAACACAAACCTTTTGCGAAACCGCCAACGCCAGCGCAGCAACGCTGCCTTGCGTCAGAGCCGTCGGGTTCAGCGCACGGAACCGGGTCGTTCCACCATTGTTGGCAGCGTTGCCCGACATAATCAGGTTGATCAACGGGCTGTTATAAGTGGTGTTGGCGCGGATTGCGTTGAACGCTTGCAGGAAAGTTTCGCTCTGGCTGGCCACTTTGGCATTCACGTTCACCTGATTGGCGTTGTAACCGCCCAGCAAGTGAACACCGTGTTTGCCAATGTAGTTCGCTTCAAAGATCGTGTTTCGCATCACTTCTTTCTGGAAGCTCAGCGACCAGGAATGGATTTGCGGGAATTCCAGGTTCGGGTCAATGGTATTGATCGAACCTACGCCAAAGGCTGCGGGCTGCCGCAATGCTTCCGGCGTGGATGACGGCGCCAAAGCCGCGATGACCGGCGCTACGTTGCGGAACAATCCACCGCCCTGTCCATATGCCGTGTTGGCAGCTCCCAAAGCGTTTCCAGGAATGTTTTGGTAAATCGAAGCGGCGAACAATTGCGTCGCGATACGATCAGAAGCGATGCGGTAATTGCCGCGGATTGACGTTTTACCGGATTTGAACGGATCCCAGGCAAACCCAATCGAAGGCAGAACTTTCTTGAAATCGTTCTTGAACAGATCGCCCTGAACCCATCTCAGCGTGTTGCTGGGGGCCGAACCCAAGGTGAACGGTTGATTGGGAACCAGAATCGGGCGACCGTCAGAACTCGGATTCAGCTTGGCTTCCCAACGGACGCCAAGGTCCAGCAACAGATTCGGCCTGATTCTCCAGCTATCCTGTGCGTAAAAATCCAGCTCCGGATATTTCGCCGTGAATTCCCAGCGCGTGCCCAGTGGCGCAAACTGGCTTGGATTATTGGGATCGGAAACGAATGCCTGTGAAACCGTGCCAACGCGCCCAAGCTGGTTGTTGATCGCATTTTGCAATCGCGTCAAGTCATTGGCGTTGATGCCTGTGTTGCCAGCCGCTGGCAAATTAAACGCGGTGTAACCAGCCGCACCGCTGAACGTGACGGTCGGTTCCAAGCCCACGCCCGCCACCGACGAACGATCATCAATCTGGCGGCCAAATCGGAAGTTGACGCCCGCTTTGATCAAGTGCGGCGAAAAATCCATCGTTACGTTGTCAATGTATTGCCAGGTTTGCAGCCGGCGCGCATTGCGAACAAAGTTCGTATTCGCCGTGGCAATGTCCAGGAAGGCATACGGGATGCTGGGATCAGGCATTTCCGTGTCAAAACTGAAAGCGAATTTGTTCAATCCCAAAATGAATTCGTTGATGAACCGATT
>CAYLJQ010000104.1:0-14288 GCA_964383955.1 uncultured Heliomicrobium sp.
CTCTTTCGCAGCAACATTTTCTGGCAGTGAAAGCGACAAAAGTGTTACGCCATAAGCCGCCGCGCCGGTCAACAAAACAGCCGTGTAGCTAACATTCATTGCCATCAACATTCCAAGCACAGAAGCCAGCACGCCACAAATCCCGTTGATTCCCCACATCCAGGGCACCAGTTCCTGTTTCTTCATTTCGGTCAGCCGGCGCACTCCCAACGGATAAATCATTCCCATCAATAAGGCCAAAGGAGCGATCAATAATACAGCCGTGATCAGCCTCGCCGTCCAACTCCAACCTGCAATCCGTTCCAGCCATTCTGGCGTGACAAATGCCGTCAACAAGATGGCAGCCAGAATCAATACTAGCGCCAGCCTGACAACCTGCGTCAGCTTCGCTTCACTAACTTTTTCTGTCAGGAAACTGCCAAACCCGCCAAACAACAGCAATGCAAACAAAACGACCGAAATTGCATACGAAGGATGCCCCAGAAACAAAATGTATCGTTGGATCAATGCCAGTTCGATCAACATAAATCCTAAACCAATGCCGCCGAAGTAAAGCAACAGCGGCAAAAACGATTTTCCAGTTTTTTCCCTGGCTCTGTTCCGTGCCCAATCCGTTCTCAATGGCTTGATGGTGAAATAGAAGCAGGCATAACACATCAACAGCAGTATCGAGCCAAGCAATAACGTTGAACGGCTTCCCCGGCTGAAATCGCCGGAGCGGATGGCGTCAAGCCAACTTCGAACAGGCCGGTCTATGTTGAAAAAAAAGGGCCGATCATCTGTTGGCGGGCTGAGATCATACCGGCTACTGGCCAGCGATTGCGGATCAAGCCGTAACAACCCTGCAATATCGAATGAAGTTATCTTTTCCCCTGCATCAAGTTGCGGCCACAACAACGCATAACCGCGTTCCCGGCAAAGCTGTTGTAATGCCGTCTTGTCGTTTTCTGTAAAAGCAGATTGTTTCAGCAACAGCGTCGCCACCGCGGTGTGAAGAAAGCCAGGACTGGTCAAAATGGCGATGTGATCTTCAGCGCGTTCTATTTCTGCGCGACGCAACGCGCTGGCCATCAGCACTGCCACGCGAGCCGTTTCGCCATGTTTTTCCGGGTCGTACCAGCGCGAAACGCTTAGCACGCCATCCGGTTTCAGCCGCGACAAATACAGGTCAAACGCTTCCTGCGTGTACAAGCTGTTTTCCGTCATGACCATGGAACCCGCCATAGACGAAGCCCAGGTATCAATCATGGACATTTGAATCAGGTCGTAACGTGTCGTCCGCCGGCTTAATTCGCTACGGGCTTCGCCAATCGTCAGATGAACTTGCGGGTGGGAATACACGCGACTGCTGAAATCGCCAAACTTTTGCTGGACTGCTTCGACAACCGCAGGATTCAGTTCGACAACGTCCACTTGGCCGACGTTAAAAGCAAGCGCAGTTAGCACATCGCGTCCGCCTCCGCCGCCAATGATAAAAGCTCGTTCAGGCGGAAGGCCTAATGCTGCGCGCCAAACATACGCCGCAGCCGTCACGTCCCAGGAAAGAAATTCCAGCTTGCTTTTGTCCTGCAAAGCCGCAACGCCGTTTTGCAAAATCGGGGTGCCTGCATCCGAATCAAGTTGCAGCCACAACGCTGGCAACACGAAACCTTTGAAATCCCGGCTGACGCCCCAACCCGCCTGCCACAAACGGCGCAGTTTTTCCGTTTCTTCAACCGTAACCTGATTGCCGTTTTTTGATTGAAGCATTTGAACAGCTTCGCTAGTTCCGGGAATTTCCTTTGTCACCGAAACGCGAGCCAGCGCGTTCCAGCGTTCCCACAGCACTTGGCTTTGATCCTGTCCTTTGGCGAACTTCAATTGGACAAGTTCCGGTCGCGCGATGCTGATGCCCCAAATCAACAACAGAAATCCACATAACATCCAACCGGCTCTGCGCGTGCGTTGATTGCCGTGGGATTGGGCCAACAGCAAGCCGGAAAGACTCATGCCAACCGCACTGAGCAACAGAACACTCAGCGCGTTGAATTGATTCAGCAACGGCGTCACCAGCAAGCAGCCAGCGGCAGCGCCCATCAGATCAAACCAGTACAGCCTGGACACATCACTGGCGTAATGACTGAGCACAACCACCACGACGTATCCGCTGTAGAAAAACCAACTGAAAAAAAGCACTGCGGCAAACAGCAATTGAAATGGTTGAGCGCCCGCTCCCCAATCGCGCGCCACAACCACAACGAAACAAACCAAGGTTAGCAATGTTGCCACGGAGGATTTGTAAGCGGCGTTGACGCCGTCAGAAATCGTGACCGGACGCTCTTTGCGCTTCATACCCAGAAAAGCCGCGATTGCGGAAGCAGCCATGCCGAGCATGACGACGGAAAGAATCATGAAAGCCGAGTGGTAATTGGCGATGACAGACATCACGCGGGTCAGCGCAATTTGCGAAACCAGAATGGCCAGCGCCGTCAGCATCAATCCCAGCTTCACTGAAAGCGGGGCACGATTCGGAGCGGAAACGAGTTCTGCTGAGGTCACGAAACTACCTCTCTTCTTCAAGCTTCACTGATTTGTTCAACGGGGAGAATGGGTTGATCAAGTTGCTGCGCGGAATGCACGCGCCAGCGGGCATCGTCGGGGCTGGGGAAATCTTCGCGGAAATGGCCGCCGCGACTTTCTTCACGCCACAGGGCGGCTTCGGTCATCAAGTGGGCAAGCGTAACAAAATTCCTTGTTCGTTGGTTGACGTTCTCTGCGGACATTTGCGCCAGTTCTTGAACTGCCGCTTTCAAATCTTCGGCCCGACGAATCAAACCGGCTTTCCACCACATCAACTCCTGCACACGGGATTTCGTGTGCTGATCCAATCGCCAATCGGCCAGGTCGAATTCAATGGGATCGGCTTCGGGTTTTATCGTCGCGGGGAATAAATCCGTCAACGCCGCCTTTCCAGCGCGCGCGCCAAAAACCAAACCTTCCAGCAAGGAATTACTGGCCAGCCGATTGGCCCCGTGAACGCCCGTGCAGGCGACTTCTCCGGCGGCATACAAACCCGGCAAAGTCGTTCGCCCGTGTGTGTCCGTGCGAACGCCGCCCATCACGTAATGCACGGCAGGGCTGACCGGCAACAAATCTTTAGCGATGTCCAAGCCATACCGCAGGCAGGTTTCATGAATTTTCGGGAAGCGTTCGCGCAAAAACGCGGCTTCCAGATGCGTCAAATCCAGAAACATCCATCGCTGATTTGTCCGCTTGGCTTCGGCGACAATGGCGCGGGCAACAATGTCGCGCGGAGCAAGTTCTGCGCGCGGGTCATAGTTTTTAGCAAACGCCTCGCCTTCGTGATTTCGCAAAATCGCACCTTCGCCGCGCAAAGCTTCGCTGAGCAGAAAACGCGGCGCTTCGGGCAAAGCCAGCGCCGTTGGATGAAACTGGACAAACTCCAAATCGCACATCATCGCGCCAGCGGCATACGCCATTGCCATTCCGTCGCCGGTTGCCACGCTGGGGTTGGTCGTTTGGGCAAACAACTGACCGGCTCCGCCCGTCGCCAAAATGACAGCGCGAGCAAACATTTCGCGCCGCAAACTTTCATTTGGATCAACGAACTGCACGCCACAACAACGCCCATCTTCGACCGTCAAGCCAATCGTCGCGGCATGCGCAGTCAGTTGGATGTTCGGATGTTTTTTGGCAGCGGCAATCAACGCACGAACGATTTCACGGCCTGTGGAATCTCCATGCGCGTGCAGGATCCGCCGCCGTGAATGCGCCGCTTCGCGCGTAAAAGCCAGTTCGCCTCCTTCGCGGTCGAACTGCGCGCCAAGTTCGATCAATTCCGTGATGTACCGCGGCCCTTCTTCCACCAGAATGCGTACGGCTTTTTCATCGCATAAGCCTGCGCCTGCAATCAGCGTGTCTTCGACGTGCAGATCAATTTCGTCGTCATCTGAAAGCGCGACGGCCACTCCGCCTTGCGCGTATTCGGTGTTCGATTCGTCCAAGCGATCTTTGGTCAGCACGACAACGCGGCCAGCTTTGGCCAGTTCCAACGCGGCGCGTAACCCGGCGACGCCGCTGCCAATCACAATGAAATCAGGTGAAGCTTGCATAGATTGAATTCCCTGGCGGCAACTTAACCACAAAAAGCGCAAAAGTCACAAAAGGAAGTTTCTCCATCTGTGACTTTTGCGCTTTTTGTGACGGGTCCAGCTTTTCAGAACAGAACCGCAACCATCAATCGGCCTTTGGTCCGGCAGATTTTACTTCGTCGGAAACTCCGGCGGCGAACTGTTCGAAGTTTTCGCGGAAGAGTTTCGCCAAGTGCTTGGCCTTTTCGTCGTACGCTTTCGGGTTTTTCCAGGTGTTGCGCGGTTTCAAGACTTCGCTTGGAACGTCAGGACAAGCAATCGGCACGTGAACGCCGAAGATCGGATCAGGCTCTGTCGCCACATTGGCCAAATGACCGGACAGCGCAGCGCGAATCATCGCTCGCGTATGGGCAATCTTCATGCGCTGGCCTTCGCCGTATGGGCCGCCGCTCCAGCCTGTGTTGACCAGCCAGCAAGTCGCGTTGTGTTTGGCGATGCGTTCGCGCAGCAGTTCGGCATACACGCCCGGATGATGAACCATAAACGGCGCACCGAAACAGGCGGAAAAGGTCGCCTGCGGTTCTTTGCCCAGGCCTTTTTCCGTGCCAGCAACTTTGGCCGTGTAACCGGAAATGAAATGGTACATCGCTTGTTCGGGCGTCAGTTTGGCGATGGGCGGCAAAATCCCGTACGCGTCTGCTGTCAGCATGATGATGTTTTTCGGATGTCCGCCGGTTCCCGACGGTTCGAAGTTTGCAATGTGCGACAGCGGGTACGCCGCGCGCGTGTTTTCGGTCAAACTGCCATCGTTCAAATCCAGCCTTCGCGTGATTGGATCCATCACCACGTTTTCCAGCACAGTTCCGAACCGTCGCGTGCATGCGTAAATGTCCGGTTCAGCTTCGGCGGACAGATTGATGACCTTGGCATAACAGCCGCCTTCGAAGTTGAACACACCGCGATCCGACCAGCCGTGTTCATCGTCGCCGATCAATTGCCGTTCGGGATCAGCCGACAGCGTCGTTTTGCCCGTGCCCGACAATCCAAAAAAGATTGCTGCGTCGCCGCCCTGGCCAATGTTGGCCGAACAATGCATGGAAAGAACTCCGCGCAGTGGCAACAGATAATTCAACAGGGTGAAGATGGATTTTTTCGTTTCGCCTGCGTAACTGGTTCCTCCGATCAGAATCAGCCGCTGGCCAAAATCCATCAGGATGAACGTGCCGGAAGTTGTTCCATCGGTTTCGGGATCGGCTTGGCAGGTGGGAGCGTTGATGACAGTGAATTCCGGGACGTGGCTGGCGGCTTGCGTGTTCCAATCGGGCCTGACAAACATATTTCGCGCAAACAAACTGTGCCAGGCATATTCGGTGACAACGCGAATCGGGATTCGATATTCCGGATCGGCACCGGCAAAACAATCCTGCACGTAAACGTCTTTGTCTTCTAAATGCTTCAGCATTTTGTCGCGCAGCCGATTGAAATTGGCCTGGTCAAACGGGCGATTGACCTTTCCCCACCAGACATGTTTTTCCGACGAAGTTTCGCGGACAACAAATTTATCATTTGGCGAACGGCCCGTATGTTGTCCTGTATTTACGACGAGCGGGCCAAGATGCGCGCCCGTCGCTTCGTTGCGCTTGATTGCATGTTCATAAAGTTCCGCGGTCGTCAGATTCCAAATCGCCTGCCCAAACGTCTGAGTACCGTTTTTCAGGCCATGATGATCCAGACCGAAGGAACTAGGGTTCCAACCGATATTCTTGCTCATAAATCTCCTTAGTGGTGCTTGGTCAAACAAAATGTAAATGTTTGATCCCTGAATGGACGACAGCGCGGTCGTTGCCGCGCTGCTAGTCTTTATTACCAATTTTTATAGCGCGATTACCATAGCCAAAAAGCCGGTGCTTGTCGAGATAAAGTCCATAAAATCTACAAAACCTGGGGGTTATTCGTTGCAAAGTTGCTTGCAGCTTTCTTGTGAGTGGCTTTGGAAGATTTAGAAGTCGAAATAGGAGGGAAAAAGGCGAAAAGAAATTCAATTCTCTTCGCCTTAATGGTGAAACGGCAGATTGTTCGATCAGATGTGACAATTATGTTTAGTTGCACTTGCCGCGTCGGCCAGCGTTATAAATGGCCTCTATTTCATTGGCATAAAGCATACGTCCATAGAGGCTCAATTCATCCAGACTGCCAATGAAATGACCAGTGTTGGCAATTGAATGGCGGCCAATATAAAGCGGACTGTTGTTGCCGAGCGAGCCATTTCGCCCTTTTGCACTGTGAACATTGCCCGCAGGTTTTCCGTCCAGATACCACCGGATTCCGTATTTGTCGTTACGCCTGACGGTCACGGCCAGGTGATGCCATTGATTGTCCGCAAGACACAAACCGGAAGCGTAATTGCTATAGCCTGTGCCGAATCCATCTGCCATTTGCAGCACTGGCGAACCATTGACCAACGCAAGATGATAACCGCGATACAGTCCGCTTTCGCGTTTATCCAGGATAGACATCAACCCATAAGGCCATAAAGATTGGGATTGAATCTGAAACGATTTGCCGGACGCTGATCCTTCGCTGGCATTGGTTCCGCCTGTCAAAAAAACAGGGTTATCATTTTTCATCGGAGGCGGAATTGGCGTCTTGACCCAAAGCTCAATTGAAAAATCGCCCGTGCCAAAATCCAGTTTGCCTTGATCCGGAACCACGATGTGGTCGTCATTTCCGTCAAATTGAATTGCGTTCCCTACCCAGCCAGGAACGACCGAAGAAGGAGGACTGCTCAACGGTAATTTTTGACCCAAAGCTCCTCCGGTGGAATCAACCACCATCGGTGAGCCCGTCTGATCAAAAGCAAACCACGCCACCATCTGTCCCTGCGAAATGGCGCATTGGTCAGCAGCCTTAATTTGCAGCTCGGCTTTCGTCAGAGCGCGGTTGTAGATCTTCAACTCATCAATGGAGCCGTAGAAATTTCCCCATTGGGAACTCATCCCGATCAAAATGTTCTTGGCGCCGTCAATATCACCAACATAGTTGCTGGGTGAGTTGGCGACATATTCCTGACCGTTGACATAAAATCGAACCGGTTCGGCCTGACTGCGGTTGACCGTTACGGCAATATGACTCCATTCATCGGTTTTGACGTTGTGGTCGAAATCGAAAACAGTACAGACAAGAAAGCCGCAGATGCCGTTTCCCCAGTAAAAGACAGCTTGGCCATAATAAAGCCCCAGGGCAAATCCGGTCGGCGCGTTGGAACTGCCTGCCAGATTATTGATGATGGTGCCATGGTTTGATGTCGGATTAATCCAGGCTTCAATCGTGAAATCGCCCGAAAGATTCAGCTTTGGGTCAGGCGTTTCCACATAAGAGCTTCCGTCCAGCTTCAGTGCGTTGCCAAATTTTCCTGAACCAAAGGCGGCGGAATTGCTCAGATTGCCGTGATCCACGCCGTTATTGTTGTTGGCTTTGGTGCCGGTTGATTCGTCGAAATTGTAATGAAAGATCACGTCGGAAGCAGCGGGTGTACAGGATTGAGCTTCGGCGCGGGGGCTGTCCGACTTGAAAGTCAAAAAGCTGAGCGCGGCAATGACCAGCAATGCCGTACTCACCAAATGATGCCGCAAGTACGCTGACTTCTGGCCGGTAAAAGTGAACAATTTTGATTTCATCGCTTCCATCCTTTTCCTTGTTGGTTTTCGACAACAGCAGAATCAAAAGTCGCGATGACGATTGATTGCTGCCTTCACCCATCTAAGCGATGAAATCAAAGTTCAGGTATCAACACTTCGAAAATTGATGAAATTCGTGCCGCTTTTGACCAAGCGGCTGAAACAGAGGATTTCAGTTTTGCAGGTCGAGGATGGTCACCGGGCTGTCGGGTACTGCGGAATCTGACAAGGCAGTTTGCATATCAGGAGCAACGCCAAGCCATTTTGCCCGCCAGATGAAGATGATTGAGACAATAACGACGACAGTTGCCGCCGCGCCCCCTTCGGGGCCGTAACTGCCGCCGGTTAGCCATACGGAAGTTTCGACCGTCGAAATCATGATCGGATGCTGCGGGATCAACATTCCACTAACCGGCAAGCCAAAGAGCGCGCCCATCGTCCAGTTCCAGCCAAAATGCAGCGCCGTCGCAAACCACAGGCTGCGCGTTTTCAAATACGCCACTGCCAGCCAGACACCAGCCAGCACTGTATTGACGGTTGAAAACAGCGTGCGGCTGGGGTTGTTCCAATGGCCCAATGCAAAGAAAGCCGACAAGGCCAGAATCGGCACAACCGGAGAAATGCCGCGAAGCAAGGTTTGAAACGCATAGCCGCGAAAAACCAGTTCCTCAAAAGCTCCGGCTAGAATCAACAGCACTAACGCCATCAATAACTCTTTGCCGACAACGCCCAGCGCCGCCCAATCAATGCCTTCGGCTCTAAACCAAAATGGATTCAGCCGGACACGAGTGCCTGCAAGTGATTGAAGCCCAGCAATGGCAATGATCATTGCGGCACTGATTGCGAAACCCATTAGAACTTCGCGCCGCCAGGTTGAGTGCAGAGAAAACCCAAGCGCACCAAACCTCAGCCGATCCAAAAAGCGCAAACTGGCCCACGACACCAGCAAAGCCCAACCGACCAAAATGGCATATACCAGAATCATCCCGATGCTGGCTTCAAAAACAGAGCCTTCCCCGGAAGAAGCCGTTTTGAACAACGCCGACATCAACCACTGCGGCAAAATCAGAACGAACATAAATGCCAGTGCGCGCCAACCGGAGCGCAGCAATTTGGTTTGCGGATTGATAAAGAAATCTGTGGTGTTCATAAACAAAGTGGCGAACAAGTGGGTCGGATGATAAGCCGCGCTGAGCGAGCGTCGCAAACCAATCGTATGTGATTTAGAATCCGTCCCGTTGACGACACTTCCAAATCATTTATGAATCCGCAAGAAAGCCAAACCGAGATCATCAGAAAGCGAAATCGCCGCCGATGGCGAATTGCCGTCCTGGCCGTGCTGACGCTGGTAGCGTTTGGATTATTGTTTGTGCAATCTGCGTTCGACACGCTGCGATGGTTCAGGCCGACTTCGGCCAGCGAAACGCTGATTCTTTATGCGCTTTCGACCATCAACCTGCTGGCGTTCATCGTGCTGCTGATGGTGCTGATTCGCAACATTATCAAGCTGCGACGCGAACAAGTGCGGGCAAAACTTGGCGCAAAGTTCAAAACCCGGCTGGTCAAATATTCCATTGCGCTGTCGTTGCTGCCTGTGATTTTCCTCTTTTTTGCCACCAGCGGGCTGATCAACCGCAGCGTGGACAAATGGTTCAGCGAACCCGCGCGAGAAATGGTGATCAATGCGCGCCAAATCCAGCGTGTATACGTCGAAGGCGAATTGGCTGATTTGCAACAACTGGCGATGACTATGGCCCGGCTAATGGCCAGAACAGATGATGACCAGTTAAATGATGCGCTGGCATCTGAACTGAAAACGCAGCAGCTTTCTCTGGCGCAGGTCTTTGATCAAGATGCTTTGATTGCTGAACAATCAAAATCCAGGCTTTCGCTGTCCGGCAAAGATTTCCAAAATGTATGGGAGAGCGCACGCGCCAAAACCCAGCAGGGCAAACTGTTCGCCGAAATGATCAGCGGTGTGGAAGACAAAAGTTATCTGATTGCTTCTGCCAAAATTCCCCAATTGGGGAATAGGTCGCTGGTCATCGCGCAAGAAGTTCCGCAGGAAATTACCGACCGCATCAAGAGAATTGACGAACTTGAAGCGGCTTACGATTCGCTGAAACGCTATCAAAACACAGTTAAAAACTCCGCGCTGTTGACACTTGGGCTGATTACGCTGCTGACGCTGTTCATAGCCTTCTGGCTGGCGCTGTATCTGGCGCGAACCGTCGCCGACCCGGTTCAGCAATTGGCGGAAGCGACAGAGCACGTCAGACAAGGTGATTTGAGCTTTCGCGCCAAAGTGGTTGGCGACGATGAACTGGCCGCGCTGGCGTTGTCGTTTAATGAAATGACTTCGGAGCTTGGAGAAAACCGCCGCCGATTGGAACTTTCCGCCGAAGAGCTTCAGCAAAGCAACGCCGCATTAGATGAACGACGCGGGTACATTGAAGCGATTTTGCAAAGCCTTTCCGCCGGCGTCATCTCATTGGACGAAAACGGCAACGTCACCACGCTCAACGAAGCGGCCAGGGAATTGCTGCGAATTGGCGAACAGTCCGTCACGGGCGTCGCGCTGGAAGCCTTGCTGCCGGAAGAGCAACGCGAAGAATTGTGGCGAATGATTCGCCGTGCAACGCGGTTGCGTTCCATCACGCGCGAAGTCCATTTCACTCTGGCCAATAACGCCCAACTGGATGCCGCTGTGACAGTCACTGCGCTGCAAGACCCGCGCGGCCAATCGCGCGGCGCGGTCATCGTCATCGAAGACCTGACGGAGCTGATCGAAGCCCAGCGCCGCGCTGCCTGGAGCGAAGTCGCGCGCCGCATGGCACACGAAATCAAAAACCCGCTGACGCCGATTCGCTTGTCCGCCGAACGATTGGCCAAAAACCTGCTCAGCGAAGCGAACGGTTCGACGGGCGGCTCTACGTACAACACCGGCAGCCTGACGCCGCGCTTAAGCGAGCGGCAAACCAATCTGGTGCGCGAATGCACGGCGATGATTGGCGACGAAGTCGCCACCTTGCAGCGCATGGTGGACGAATTTTCCAACTTCGCGCGATTGCCGAACGCGAAACTGGAACCGGCTTCGCTGAACGAAGTCATTGCCAATGCGTTGAAACTTTACGATGAACGGCTGGACGGAATCCGGCTGGAAAACCGCCTGGCTGCTGAATTGCCGCCTGTGATGTTGGACGCGGAACAGATCAAACGCGTTCTGGTCAATCTGATAGACAACGCGGCGGAAGCATTCACGGCTTCTCAAAACGGCGACCGCCAAATCACTGTCACCACACGCGAAATTGCGGAACGTGACGTCATAGAATTGGTCATCGCCGACACTGGCCCGGGCATTCCGGCGGCTGACCGCGAACGCATTTTCGACCCATATTTTTCCACCAAAAAGCGCGGCACCGGGTTGGGTCTGGCCATCGTCAGCCGCATCGTCGCCGAGCACCAAGGCCGCATCCGCGTTCAGGAAAACTATCCGCGTGGAGCGAAATTCGTCATTGAGCTGCCCGGATCGAAAGACCCGTAGCTAGGGCAAAGCTACGGCGTTTTCTTTCTGGCCAGGATCGTGACTTTGGCCGCATCTTCCTGCTGAATGTTGACCAACGCCACAAACGCACGGCCCTGATATGTGCCAAGCGTGCATGGCTGCGACACACTTGCCACTTCCCAACCCGCAGGCAGCAAAATCGTGTTGCGCAAACCTGTCACCGTGCGTTGAAAGCGCAAGCTTCCATTCACCACGCCATACGCCGGATCAACCAAAATACCGCCAACCTTCAACCGCGCACTCTGACGATCATTCACGATGGGCACTTGAAGTTTGGCGTGGGCTTCTCTGCCTTTTTTCTGAAGTTCCAACGGTTGTGCCGTGTCCAGGTCAATCACTTTCAAATCGGAAGCCGATACATTGCTCAGCCGTACCCGGTCGCCTTTGCGCGTCTCGCTGTAAGTTTGCTCCACGCGAAACTTATGCGTTTCCGGCGCGTCCAAATCGTAAAGCGTCTTGCTGTCATCCCAGGCCTTGTCGCGGCTCTTGTCCCAATCGGCTCGGCCTTCGAATGTCGCCAAAGTCTTCCGTGCCCGAATCGTGATGGGCGAACCGCCGCCGCTGGGATTGGTCAACGACAGCTTCAATCGCCCATCCGGCATCGTCGTCACTTGCGAAGCGATGTTGGCCGAAGCGAAGGCGTATCCGCGCGGCAACACCACGCCAAAGCGCATTGCGCTGAGCGCCCGCACCCAGACCATCTGGTCGCCCTCAGCGTAGTATGTCCGTTCGTCTTTGTAGGTTTTGTAAATCAACACGCGCCCTTCGCCGCCGACCGGCACTGGCCTTGGCAATTGCGCCACGATGTAATGATCTTCGGGAACGAACTGGCCCGGCAACTTGCGCGCTCGCGCTTCGTCGCCACCGATGTATTCAAACTTCAACGGCTCGCCCGTGCGCGGATCGTAAACTTCAATGCCGCCGCCATCGCTGCCGTGCCGTGTGCCATTGATTAGCAGCGTTGATCCGGCACGCGTTTCCTGCGGCAAGTAGATGATACGGAAAGCGTGCGAGTGGGGATCATCCAGCAGTTCGTATTGCGTGTACGCATCCAGCGCAAACAAACGCGTCAACGGCGGCGAAGCGCGCAAGGCATCGTCAGCCGGAGCTGGCTGAGAACGTTGTTGGGCGAAAACCAAAAGCGAACTCAGGGTTAGCAACGCGACAAGTCCGGCAACTTGCCACTTCATTTGATTGAGGCAATTCATAGGGTGTTCCCTTTGTTGAAAATTGAATCGGCAATTTGTTGCCGCAGTACTTCAGAACTTTTCACGGATTCTGAGGTAACTGGCAAAACGCGGCAAGCCGTTTTTCGTCAATCCGCGATAAGTAAACGTAATCAGCGTGCCGACCGCCGGAGGATTAGCGCGCACCGCATCCGTGAAGCCCGTGCCAATTTGAAAGCGTTTGCCATCCGCCATTTCAACCCGCAACGCCCCCATCATTCCTGTGTATTTGCCTTTGCCCGGCACGTGGGCAATTACCGTTGCTTCGGCATCATCCAACGGTTTCAATTTCAGCAACGCGTCGTTGCGACCCGTGACGTAAGGCGCATCGGCGCGATGCAGCATCAAGCCTTCGCCGCCCGCGCCGGCGATTTCCGCAAGCTTTCGTTTGAGCGCGGCATTGTCCGGTAAGCGGAACTGCTCCACGGCGACAAGTTGGGGAAAGCTGGTTGCGGCGACAACGCGCTTGATCTGTTCGACCCGTTCGGCAAACGTTCCTGGCGCGTCAGGCAATTCAAAGATCATGTATTTGATCTGCCGCCATTCATCATCCACGGGCGTCGTTTTGCGCACTGCACCTGACAGCTTTTCAAACTGTCCGCGTCCAATCCACAACTCGCCATCCAGCGATTGTTTTGGCAATTTGGCAATGAACCATGCAGGCGCAGAAATCACATTGCCCGCCCGCGAACGTAGCGCCTTGCCATCCCACAGTGCGCGAACACCGTCATATTTTTCGCTGACCAGATACGGCGTCGGGTCAATGTCTGTGTTGGCGACGCCAGCGAGCAAGGGCCGAGGCGAAGTGTCGGCAGACTGTGCAAGCGCGTACGGCGCGAGCGATAAACAAAGGGCAAAGGTGGCAAAGCGAATGAGTGGCTGCATGGGCTGACTCCTTTGATGGTGAAACGTAAAGCTTACGCTTCCGCGTATTTGGTAAACGGCCTGAGATTGGGGTGGCGAAAGCTCAGAACAATGTGAACTTTGCAGGGTGGCTCAATCATTCTAACGCCGCCGTTTTACGCGGCTCAACTGCGAATCAACCGATACAGTCAGCGATCCGTCAAAAAAATCATTTTGAATGGCTTATGGTTTGGTGTTTTTGTCGGCTGTGTGTTGACGATACCAGCGTTCGATCTCATCAACGTTCCACTGATTGGCTTCAACTGCTAAAACCAGGGCGATGGTTTCCGCCTTCGTGGCTTGTACTTCGATATTGTTTTTGTGCAAGAAGCGATCAACCAAAATTGTGGCGGTGCGTTTGTTGCCGCCCACCCAAGGATGATTTTTGATTAGTCCAAAACAGAGCGTAGCAGCTTGGCGAATGAGGTCGGCATTTTCGTATTGTGCGGCCTGTTGCGGGCGGGCCAGCGCAGATTCGACCAGTGCGCGGTCAAAAGCACCGAAGCGCGTTTCGCCCAAACGGCGCATCAAGAGAATGTGTAACGTAACGGCTTCGGCATAATCCAGATAGTAGACAGGCTCAGTCGCCAAGGCGTTTCAATTCCTCAGACGTGTCTTTATACTTATCAAACAGCCGTTCAAAGTCGGCCTGTAGTTCAGCGGAGGGCGGCGGCAGGATTTCGGTTTCGAGCGAACCTTCTTTAGGATACAGAACCACGATGGAATCGGGTGAAATCTTCATCGTCGCAGCCATTTCTGGCGGCAAGTCAATTACCCAGCCTAAATCCGTTTTTTTGGGTGTCAGCACTTCAATCATAAACGCTAC